>NZ_JADGHZ010000189.1 GCF_019683595.1 Sphaerobacter sp.
GGGGTCTGGGCCGGCGGGTGCGGGGGGGGCGGGGTGGGGGGGGTGGGGGGGGCGGCGCGCCCCCCGCTTCCCGGCCCGGTACTAGAGGGTTCGGGCCACCTGCTCCGTGTGGTAGAACTCGATCTGGTCGCCGACCTGGATGTCGGTCAGACCCTCGACGACCAGCCCACACTCGTAACCCGCCTGAACCTCCCGCACGTCATCCTTGAAGCGCTTCAGCGACGAGACGACGCCGTCGTAGATCACGGCACCGTTGCGCAGGACGCGGACGCGAGAGTTTCGAGAGGCCTTGCCGTCGAGGACGTACAACCCGGCCGCCACCTCGCGCGAGGGCAGCCGGAACGTCTGGCGCACCTCGGCGTACCCGTCGGTGACCTGGCGGATCTCCGGCGACAGCAGGCCGGACATCGCCGCCTTGATGTCATCTACCAACTGGTAAATGATGTCGTAGAAGCGGATGTCCACCCCGGTGGCGTCGGCGGCTCGCTTGGCTGCGGCGTCGGGCCGTACGTTGAACCCCACGATGATGGCGTTCGAGGCGACGGCCAGGTTCACGTCCGACTCCGAGATCGCACCGGTGCCGGCATGGACCACGCTGACGCCGACCGAGTCCGACTCCTCGTTTAGCTTCGCCAGCGTCCCCTGGATGGCTTCCAGTGAGCCCTGAACATCTGCCTTCAGCACGACGCGGAGCTCTCGCGTCTCGCCTTCCTCAAGCTGAGCGAACGCATCATCAAGCTTGACGACGCGGGTCTCCATGAAGGCTTCCGCGCGCCGCTGGCGGGCCCGCTCCTCGGCGAGCGTCCGGGCGGCCTTCTCGTCCTCGACTGCCTGGAGGATGTCACCGGCCTCCGGCACATCGAGCAGGCCGAGGATCTCCACCGGCGTGGACGGCTCCGCGCGGCGCACGCGACGACCGCGATCATCCATCATGGCGCGGACGCGGCCCCAGGTCGCGCCGACGACCACCACGTCGCGCACCTTGAGCGTTCCCGACTGGATCAAGGCAGTCGCGACCGGTCCGCGGTTGCGGTCAACCTTCGCCTCGATGATCACGCCGATGGCGGGCTTGTTCGGGTTCGCCTTCAGCTCCTGAAGGTCGGCGACGAGCAGGATCATTTCCAGCAGGTCGTCGATCCCCAGACGCTCCTTGGCCGAGATCTCGACCACGGGCACATCACCCCCGTACTCCTCGGGGATGACCCCGACCTCGGCCAATTGCTGCTTGACTCGGTCGGGATTCGCCGCTGGGAGGTCGATCTTGTTCAGTGCCACGATGAGTGGAACGTTGGCCGCGCGTGCGTGGCTGATCGCCTCGCGCGTCTGCGGCATCACACCGTCGTCGGCCGCGACGACCAGGACGGCGATGTCGGTCACCTGGGCGCCGCGGGCGCGCATCGCGGTGAATGCCTCGTGGCCGGGTGTGTCGAGGAAGGTGATCTTCCGTCCCTGGACCTCGACCTGATAGGCACCGATGTGCTGGGTGATCCCACCAGCCTCGCCGGCCGCGACGTTTGTCTGCCGGATGGCGTCCAGCAGCTTGGTCTTCCCGTGGTCGACGTGCCCCATGATCGTCACGACCGGCGGCCGCGGCACTGCGCCCGGGTCATCGCCCTCATCGCGGCGAGTCTCGATGTCCTGATCGGCCTGCTGCACGACCTCGGGGACGTGCTCCTCGACCTCGATGCCGAACTCTTCGGCGACCGCAGCCGCGGTGTCGAAGTCCACCTGCTGGTTGATGCTGGCCATGATGCCCCGCGCCATGAGGGTCTTGATGACGTCGATGGGGCTGACGCCGAGCGCCTCGGCAAGTTCACCTACGGTTACGACCGAGCCGAGCACCACAGGCCCGGAAAGCACTGCGGCGCGTCGGCCCTCAGCCTGCTGGGGACCGCGAGGCCCGGCGTTCGCCGGAGCTCCGCCTCGCCCTCTGGCCCTGCCTCGCCCACCGCCGCGCTGTGTTCGTCGGTTGTGCTGGCTCATTGGTTCCTCCTTCAATCACGGCGCGGTGCGTGGAGATCAATGCGACGCGCCCTCATCGTCCCGGCGGAAGTGCACGTCGGCGTAGTGGCGTAGGGCCTGTCGGGCCTCCTCAGTCACCTCGACGCGCAGCGCTCGTTCCAGTGCGGGGCCGGAGGCCGCGCGCTCCCAACACGCAAAGCGCGTACACAGGTACGCGCCGCGCCCATTCTTCTTTCCCGTCGGATCGATCTCGACGGCGCCTTCCGGCGTTCGGACGATCCGCACGAATGTCCTCTTTGCATCCTTGGTCCGGCATACGACGCAAGTCCGCATCGGCACATGCTTGGGCCGCGGGCCCTTGCGGCGCTGCCGGGCGCCCGTCTCCTGTGTCATCGTACCACCCCCTCCGCGGGCCCGCCCCGACGAGCCCACGTGAGGCTAGACGCGAGACCCCTCGTCTTCGGTCAGCGAGAGCTCGCGCCCTGTGGCGAAGTCGAAGCGGGCCCGGAGTTCTCGGTTGTAGTAGACGTCGAGCACACCGTTGACGATCTCGACGTCCACACTCATGTTGACCAGGTCGGGCGGAAGCGGCCCGAACTCGCGCTCTCGCACACTGATGGTGCCGTCGGCCCGGACCAGGCGCGGCTGCCGCCCCTGGGTCATCAGGTCGTCGGGCACCTCTGCCAGAGCCGCACGGGCCTGGCGCAGGATGTCGTCATCCGAGCCGCGGAGCGCCTCGGGGTCCTTGATGTCGATGCGCCACCCGGTCAGCTTGTAGGCCAGCCGGGCGTTCTGCCCGTCCTTGCCGATCGCCAGCGACATCTGCTCGGTCGGGACGATAACCCTGGCGACCTTCTCGGCTTCGTTCAGTTGCACGCTAATCGGCTTGGCCGGGCTCAGCGCGTTGGCGATGAACGTCGGCGTGTCCGGCGACCACTCGATCACATCGATCTTCTCGCCGTACAGCTCGTTCACGATGTTCTGGATACGCACGCCGCGCACCCCGACGCACGAGCCGACCGGATCGACCTTCTCCTGGCGCGCGGCGACGGCCACCTTGGAGCGCAGCCCCGGCTCGCGGGCAACGGCCATGATCTCGACCGCGCCGCTGTAGATCTCCGGAACCTCCAGCTCGAAGAGGCGGCGGATCAGGTTGGCGTGGGTCCGCGACACGATGAGCTGCGGGCCACGCGTGTCCTTGTTGACCTCCAGCAGGTAGACCTTCAGGCGCTGGCCGACGCGGTAGCGCTCGTTCGGCACCTGCTCGCGGGCGGGCATGACCGCCTCCGCCTTGCCGAGGTCGACGATGACCGCCTTCGGGTCGGCGCGCTGGACGATACCGTTCAGCACTTCGCCGACGCGATCGATGTACTCGGCGTAGACGCTGTCACGCTCGTAGTCGCGGATGCGCTGCAGCACGACCTGCTTGGCCGTCTGCGCCGCGATGCGCCCAAAATTCTGAGGCGTGCGGTCGAAGCGGATCACATCACCCACGACCGCGTCGGGGTGCGTGGTGCGTGCTTCCGCGACCGAGATCTCGGTGTTGGGATCCTCGACCTCTTCGACGACTCGCTTGACGACGAAGATCCGGATGCCGCCCTTGTTGGGGTCGAGGGTGGGGTCGATCTGGACCTCAACTTCCTCTTCCGTACCCGCCATCTTCTTGTAGACCGTGCGCAGCGCGTGCTCCACGGAGGAGAGGACCGCCTCGCGCGGGATGTTACGCTCCGCGGCAATCGTCGCAATGGCGGTATAGAAATCGCTCTTCATGGTAGTGGAATACCTCCTCGCTCGGACCTGCCCTCAGGTTGCGCTGCGATGTGAGGACAAGGTCAGGTGGGACGAAGTGCTGCGCGGCAAAAATTAAAGTGGGCATCGCCCACTCTCGCTCGGGCACCTTCGGTTCCGCTGCCTAGTATAGCAGATTCGACGGAGCCGGCGCAACGGCACCATTCCCCGGAATTCCGCCGGCTGCGTGCTATAATACGGCCCGGCCAGACGCGGATCGCCGGGGAGCGACAGGGGGACATATGAAGCTCCGGACATGGCTCCGCCCAGGCATGTTCGTCAAGCGCTGGATCTTGCTCTTGTTCTCCGGGCTCGTGATGACGAGCCTCGCCCTGGCGATGGCGCTTGCTTGGGTATACCGCAATTATCACTTCCCGGAACGGTTTACTGACTTCGTCCAGACGGTCACACTCCAGTTCATCCCGCATCCCTACCGGGAGCTCGTGATGCTCACCGGAGGAACCATCGGAATCGGGCTTGGCTTTTACCAGCTCAGCCGATCCCTCCTCGCCCCGTTCTGGGATCAGCGGCCGGCCGGGAAGGGCCTGGCCGACCTGATCCAGGCGCACCGCTTTGGTCCGGAACAGCCCGAGCTGCGCGTGGTGGCGATTGGGGGCGGCACGGGGCTCTCGACCCTGTTGCGCGGGCTGAAGCAGAAGAATGTCGCCATTACCGCCATCGTGACGGTGGGGGACGACGGCGGGAGCTCCGGTCGTCTGCGGACCGAGTTCAACATGCCGCCGCCGGGCGATATCCGCAACTGTCTCGTGGCGCTGGCGGATGCCGAGCCGTTGATGGCCGACTTGTTCCAGTACCGGTTCGAGGAGAACGGCTCGGAGCTGAGTGGACACAGTTTCGGTAACCTGTTCATCACCGCGATGACCCAGGTGTCCGGGAGCTTCGAGCGCGCCGTGTACGAGTCGTCGCGCGTGCTCGCCGTGCGTGGCCAGGTCATCCCCTCGTCGCTGGAGAACATCACGGTGTGCGCCGAGCTGGCCGACGGTCGCATCATCCGCGGGGAGTCGCGGATCGTCGCGGAGCGGTCGCGGATCAAGCGCGTGTTCCTCGATCCCCGTCACCCGGCCGCCTATGATCCGGCGATTGTCGCCATCCTCTCGGCGGACCTGATCGTCCTCGGCCCGGGCAGCCTCTACACGTCGGTGCTGCCCAACCTGCTCGTTCAAGGGATTACGCATGCCATCCGCTGCTCGACCGCGACCAAGGTCTACGTGTGCAACGTAGCCACGCAGCGGGGCGAGACAGATGATTTCAGGGTGGTGGACCACCTGCGGGCCCTGCACGACCACGTTGGCGAGCCGATCGTGGATCACGTCCTGGTCAATGACAACTTCGGCCCGGCGGCCACCAAGATCAAGCCCGAATGGGCGGTCTCCGCGGTCAGCCTGGACGGGATCGATGCCCTGGAGGGCTCGGTCAACGTGGTGCTCCGCGACGTGGTGAACCCTGAGTTCCCGCTGCGCCACGACCCCGACAAGCTGGCGACCGCATTGATTGAGCTGGCCAAGCAACGGCCCACGTCGCCCGGCGTGGATGCCGTCTTGCGAGCAAATGGTCACGACCCGGTGAGCGGGTCGCTCGAGTCCCAGGTGACGGTCCGGGGCGCGTAGCGGGCGCCCGTCGTGTAGGAGGGAAGAAAGTGGCTGTTCGTGTCGGGATCAATGGGTTCGGACGCATCGGCCGGCAGGTGCTGAAGGCCATTGTCGGGGAGTACGACGACACGCTGGAGATCGTCGCCGTCAACGACCTGACCAGCCCGCACACCCTGGCCCACCTGCTCAAGTACGACTCCACGTACGGCGTGTACGATCTGGACGTGGAGGCTACCGACAGCACCATCACCGTCGACGGGCGCGAGTTGGAGGTGTTCTCGGAGCGCGACCCAGCGAACCTGCCGTGGAAGGATCTGGGCGTCGACCTGGTCATCGAGTCCACCGGCTTCTTCACGGATGCGACCAAAGCCCGCGCCCACATCGAGGCCGGGGCGAAGAAGGTCATCATCACCGCTCCGGCGAAGAATGAAGACATCACGGTGGTCCTGGGCGTCAACGAGGATCAGTACGATCCCGAGCGCCATCACATCATCTCGAACGCGTCCTGCACCACCAACTGCCTCGCTCCGGTGGCGAAGGTGATTCAGGACACCTTCGGCATCAAGCGCGGCTTCATGACGACGGTGCACTCCTATACCAACGATCAGGTCACGCTCGACGCGCCGCACAAGGATCTGCGCCGGGCACGTGCCGCAGCCCTGAATATCGTGCCCACCACGACCGGCGCCGCCCGCGCCGTCGCGCTGGTGATCCCCGAGCTGAAGGGCAAGTTCGACGGCTTCGCGCTCCGTGTCCCGACCCCGACGGTGTCGATCATCGACTTCGTCGTCGAGCTGGATAAGCCGGCCACGGTGGAGTCGCTGAACGGCGCATTCCAGGATGCGGCGGCGGACGCCATGGAGGGGATCCTCGACTACACCGAGGAGCCGTTGGTTTCGACGGACTTCCGCGGCGATTCCCACTCGGCGATCGTCGATGGGCTCTCGACGATGGTCTTGGACGGGAACATGGCCAAGGTCGTGGCCTGGTACGACAACGAGTGGGGGTATTCCTGCCGCGTGGCGGATCTGGCGAACCTCGTCGCCGAGCAGGGAATCAGCTAGATCCCACCTGACTGCGACGCGGGCGGGGGGGGGCCCCCCCCCCCCCCCCCCCCCCAAAAAAAGCCCCCCAAAAAAAAACAGGGGGGGGGGGGTAGG
>NZ_JADGHZ010000190.1 GCF_019683595.1 Sphaerobacter sp.
CTCACCCCCTGTCCCCTCTCCCAGAGCTGGGAGAGGGGACAGGGGGTGAGGGCTGTCCCGCGGTCACGTAGAATCGGGGTATCCAACCGAGCCGCACGCGGCGACGAGAAGGAGCATCCCATGTTCGAGACGTACCTCGGGACCGACGCGGGCGTCGTCCGGCTGACGACCTCCGGCGTGGAGCCGCTCGGGCTCGACGACCAGCGGATCAGCGCTGTCTATGCGCTTCGCGACGCACGCGGCGACACCGTGCTCCTGGCCGGGAGCTACGGCAACGGCCTCTTCCGCAGCAGCGACGGCGGCCACACGTGGAACCCGGTCGACGGCGGGATGACGGCGCCCGCCGCGCGCACCATCACCCCGGATCCAACCCGCACGGGTGCGCTGCTCTGCGGCACCGAACCGGGGCGGATCTTCCGCAGTCAGGACGACGGCCGCACCTGGGAGGAGCTGGCGGGTATCCGCGACCTACCGGGCTGCGAGGAGTGGTTCCTGCCCTACTCGCCGCGCGCCGGCGCGGTGCGCAACATCTACTCGCCGCCGGGTGAGCGCCAGCGCCTGCTGGCATCGGTCGAAGTCGGCGGGCTGATCGAGAGCCGCGACGGCGGAGTCACCTGGGCCTACGTCGACGTGGGGCCCGACCACGACATCCACCACATCGGCGGCCACCCCTCGGACCCGCAGATCCTCTACGCCTCGCTCGGCTACGCCGCGCTGAAGTCGCAACCGCGCGGCAACGGTGCGCCCCAGTACGGCGGCATCGCCCGCTCCCGCGACGGCGGTGCGACCTGGACCAAGATAGAGACGGATTACACGCGCGCCACGATCGTCCCGCCGACGCGGCCTGACCTGCTGCTCGCCGGTCCGGCACCGCACGTCGGGCGCATGGGCCGCATCGTGGTCTCGGCCGACGGAGGCGACACCTGGGAGCCGGCCGGAGCCGGCATCGACACGCCGATGGAGGACATGGTCGAGCTCTTCCTGGCGGCGCCGGACGACACGATCTGGGCGATCTGCTCCGGCGGACGGCTGCTCGTTGGCGAGCCCGCCGACCCCGGCGCCTGGCACTGGCGCTCGGCCCTGCCCGCGAACGTCGCGGCCCGGGTCGAATCGGTCTCCTTCCTGGCCGGGTGAGAGCCGGGCATTGAAGGGCGTGCTCCGGGGCGAGTGGTGTGAGGATCCCACGCCGTGGTGCGTGCCCGGGCCGAAAGCTGCCGTGGGCTAACCCCCGGCACCTACCACGGCGTGGGGATCCGCGTACCACCTGTCTCAGGCACGGACGGGGCGTGAGGGCCTTTCGTATCCGGCGGGGGCAGTCTTGGACGCACCGCGTTCAAAAAGGTCCCGATCAAGGGGGCGCCCGGTTGTCGCCGCGAGGAGGACACCGGGCGCCAGTACGGGGAGGGAATCCGCCCGACAACGCTGGTGGCCGCGGCGTCGGGCGCCAGGGAAGGGGAGTGATCGGGTCGTTCTCAGCATAGCCCCCGAATACTCCAATCTTCCTTTCGACACCACGCGGTTTTGCTGTTAGAGCTGTCACAAATGCCGAGCTGCCGAAACCAGCGGCACATCCATGCCGCTCTCCCATCGGCAAGCTGTGTGAGCAGGTCGCGTGTTCTGGTGGGCAGCGTTTGACGTCGCCGAACAGTGCTGTGTGAACACCGTGGCTGCGGTTGGGAGACGGCGGCCCGGCATGGGACGCCATCGCCTGGGAGGCATGCCTCCGGAGCGGGGCCTATCGCCACCGGGCTCCGGCTTTCCTTACGGGCGTTTGCCGCTCGCGCGGATGCTCGATGCATAACGCTTCTTCAGGTTCACCTCTTGCCCCGTGGGGCGTGGTCGGGCTAGGCTGAGGGATGCTATGACGACCGAGGACTGTCCCGACCAGTCGCATCTATCGCCCCGACCGGTCAGCGCCAGCGAGACGACCCTGGCGCAGCTCATGCTGTTGACCGATGCCAACCCGGCCGGGAACGTGCACGGCGGCACGATTATGAAGCTCGTGGACACCGCGGGCGGCATCGCCGCGGCACGCCATGCGCAGCGGCGCGTCGTCACGGTGATGATGGACTCCATGACGTTCCTCCACCCGGTCTACGTCGGCGACCTCGTTATGCTCCACGCCCGCCTCACCTGGACCGGCCGCACGAGCATGGAGGTCGAGGTGGTCGTCGAGGCGGAGAACGTGCCGACCGGGCGGGTCACGCGTACCTCCACTGCCTACCTTGTCTACGTCGCGCTGGACGACGAGGGCCGGCCGACGCCGGTGCCGCCGCTCCTGGTCCGGACGGAGGAGGAACGGCGTCGCTGGGAAGAGGCCGAGGCCCGCCGCGCCCGCCGGTTAGGATGACAGCCTGCGGGGGGCAGGGCCGCGCGCAGGGGAAGGGAACCCAGCGTCGATGACGTCGGAGCACCGCCGGTTGGTCCTGTCGGTCTATATCCCCACACTGCTCCTGGCATTCGGCCAGGGCGTCATGATTCCGGTGCTCCCGGTCTACGTCACGCGTCTTGGCGGGGAGTATGGCATGGCCGGTGTGGTCGTCGCCGCCGCGTGGATCGGGACCACGCTCTTCGACTTGCCCACCGGCTTGCTGCTGCCCCGTATCGGTTACCGGCGCGCGATGCTCCTGGGGGCTGGTCTGTTCGCGGTTGCTACGACCGCGCTCGGCCTAGCCCACGTGGTCCCCGAGCTGATCGTCTATCGCTTCTTTGCCGGCGTGGGCACCGCGTTCTGGGGCCTCTCCCGCCATGCCTACATCAGCCAGGCAGTGCCTCCGGCATCGCGCGGGCGGGTCATCTCCGTCTTCGGCGGGATCAACCGGCTCGGCACCTTCACCGGGCCTGCCATCGGAGGGTTGATCGGCAAGCTGTACGGCCTGCCGGCGGCGCTGATCGTGGCCGGGGCGCTGGCCGGGCTGGCGTTCGTGGTTGCGGTCTTCTTCGTCCGTGACCTGCCCGGGACCGCCCCGGCCGCCCGGCATGGCTTCGACCTCTCCGTGCTGCGCGAGGCGGTGGCCGGCAACCAACGGAACGTCGTCGCCGCCGGGACGGCACAGATCTTTGGGCAGATGATCCGGGCCTCGCGGCAGATCGTCATCCCGCTCTACGCCGCCTCCCTCGGCCTGGACGACTTTCAGGTCGGTCAGATCGTGAGCGCCTCGTCGTTGGTCGATGTCCTCCTCTTCGTGCCGGCCGGGATCGTGATGGACCGGTTCGGGCGCAAGGCGGCGGCGGTGCCGTCCTTCACCGTCATGGGGCTGGGCATGGCACTCGTCCCCTTCACCCACAGTTACTGGACCCTGATGGCCGCCGCGCTGGTGCTCGGCTTCGGCAACGGGATGGGCTCCGGGACGATGATGACGTTGGGTGCCGATCTCGCGCCCCGGGGGCGCACGGGGGAGTTTCTCGGTATCTGGCGCTTCATCGGGGATACCGGACAAGCGATCGCGCCGCTGGCGGTGGGGCAGGTCGCCGATCTGATCGGCCTGGCGCTCACGGCCGGCGCGACCGCGGGGCTGGGGCTGATTGCCGCCGGAACCCTGGCCTTCTTCGTCCGCGAGACGCATCAGAAACGCGTGGCAGAGCTTTCCGGCGTGGCCCAGCCCGCCAGAAGTGTGGATCGCATCTCACCGCACCGGTGACGTCACCCAGTCACCGTTCGGCGTTTCATACGTTCTAGATGGAGAGCACTGATGCGTGAAGTGGAGGCGATCGACCGGGCCGGAGAAGCTGGCTATCGGCTCGCCATGCGGGTTGGGTTCGTGCCTCCCAGTCACGTACACTGTGGGTGTCGGGGGACGGCCGATGGGGATCGGCCATTGGCACCCGTTTCAACTTCGTGACATAATAAACGACCCTGGGTGCCTCCCGGGACCGAGCGTGGTAGGATAGCGGTATCGCAGAACCGGTTTGAGGCGCGCTGTCCCTGGCCGGAGCTTTGGCCCGGCGCTGTTCGCGCCCCCGCCGGACTGCCCACACTCGAACAAACCTGTTGGAAGAGGGCTTCATCTATGGTCAGCCGCTACGACATGTACTCGGTGCGCTACCCGCTGCTGCCGCTCAAGAACGTGGTGATCTTCCCGCGCAACGTGGTCACGCTCCTCGTCGGCAGAACGCGCTCGATCCAGGCGGTAGAAGAAGCCATGAGCCGCGACCGCCGGATCGTGGTGGTGGCACACCGGGACGCATCGGTCGACGATCCGCGTCCGGATGACCTGTACCAGATCGGGACCCTGGCCGAGATCGTCTCGATCGAGCATCAGCAGGGCGGCAATATCCAGGTGGCGCTGGAAGGGCTCTCACGGGTTGAGATCTTGCAGTTTGATGGGCCACGCCCGTTCTACACCGTCCGGGCCGAGCCGGCCGTGGAGCGGGTGACCCTCACCCCCGAGGCCCAGGCCCTGGTCCACTACGTTCAGGACCTGGCCCGCCAGCACCAGGAAGCCAAGAACACCTTCTCCAGCGATGTCATGGAGATGCTGCGGGGGCTCAATGACCCCTCCCACCTGGCAGACCTGCTGACCACGCAGTTGATTCGGGACGCGAGCCAGCGCCAGTCGTTCCTGGAGAACCTCGACCCGCTCAACCGGCTCGAGATGCTGGCGGTGCAGCTCGCGACCGACCTCGACCTGGCGTCGCTGGAGCAGCGCATCAAGGAGCGGGTCCGGGAGCAGATCGACAAGAACCAGCGGGAGTACTTCCTGCGCGAGCAGCTCAAGGCGATCCACGACGAACTCTCGGGCGAGGGCGGCAATGAGATGGAGGCGCTGCGCGAAAAGATCCGCGCGCGCAAGCTGCCGCAGGACGTCGAGGAGAAGCTGCTGCGCGAAGTTTCGCGCCTGGAGCGCATGCCGACCGTCTCCGCCGAGGGGACAGTCGTGCGCAACTACATCGACACGCTGCTCGCCCTGCCCTGGACCGAGATGACCGAGGACAACCTCGACCTCGAACACGCCGAGCAGGTGCTCAACGCCGACCACTTCGGCCTCAACCACGTCAAGGAGCGCATCATCGAGTTCCTGGCCGTGCGGAAGCTGACCCAGGGGCGGGGCGCGATCGGTGCCCAGATCCTCTGCCTGGTCGGCCCGCCGGGGGTCGGCAAGACCAGCCTCGGCCGCTCAATCGCGACCGCGATGGGCCGCAAGCTGGTGCGCGTCAGCCTGGGCGGCGTGCGCGACGAGGCCGAGATTCGCGGTCACCGGCGGACCTACATCGGCGCCTTCCCGGGCCGGATCATCGGCGCGATGAAGACGGCTGGAACCATCAACCCGGTGATCGTCCTCGACGAGATCGACAAGATGGCGTCCGACTACCGGGGCGACCCGGCCGCGGCGATGTTGGAGGTGCTGGACCCCGAGCAGAACCACGCCTTCAACGACCACTACCTGGATCTGCCGTACGACCTGTCCAAGGTCATGTTCATCGCCACGGCCAACTCGCTGTATGCCATCCCCAAGCCGCTGCGGGACCGGATGGAGATCATCGAGATCAGCGGCTACACCGAGCACGAGAAGATCGAGATCGGCCGCCGGCACCTGCTGCCGAAGCAGTTGGAAGCGCACGGGCTGGCGCCCGACCAGATCGAGATCCCGCAGAAGGTCTGGATGCGGATCATCCGTGGCTATACCCGCGAGGCGGGCGTGCGTAACCTGGAGCGCCAGATCGCCAGCATCTGCCGCAAGGTGGCGCGCGATGTGGTGGTCAAGGGCCGGACGAAGCGCGTGCGGCTGACCTTGGCGCGGCTGGAGGACTACCTCGGGCCGGAGCGGTATGGCTTCGATCCGAAGATCGGCGAGAGCCAGGTCGGCGTGGCCATCGGCCTGGGCACGACCGACGTCGGCGGGGAGTTGATCCCGGTCGAGGTCGCGGTGATGCCCGGTCGCGGCTCGCTGACGATCACCGGCCGGGCCGGCGACGTGATGCAGGAATCGGCGCGCGCGGCGCTGAGCTATGCGCGCTCACGTGCCGACAAGCTGGGTATCGAGCCCGACTTCCAGGAGAAGCACGACCTGCACATCCACCTGCCCGAGGGCGCCATCCCCAAGGACGGCCCGTCGGCCGGGATCACCATGGCCACCGCGCTGATCTCGGCGCTGACCAAGCACCCGGTCCGGTCGGACATCGCCATGACGGGCGAGATCACCCTGCGCGGCCGCGTGCTGCCCATCGGCGGCCTCAAGGAGAAGACCATCGCCGCCCACCGCGTCGGCATCCGGCGCCTGATCGCTCCGGAGGACAACCGGCGCGACCTGGTGACGGTGCCGGAGCAGATCGCGGCCGACATGGAGTTCATCTGGGTCGAGAACATGGACCAGGTGATCGCCGAGGCCATCGACTTCGGCGCGGCGCAGGAGGATATCGACCCGACGCTGGAGAAGCGGCTGAACGAGAGTGCCACCCAGCCGGACGTCGGGAGCCTCCCGGAGCTACCCGTCCAGGACGCCGTCGCTGGGGCATAGCTGACCACGGGCGCGGGGGGCGGCCGGGGGCGCGGTGGGCCCCCCCCCCCCCCCGGA
>NZ_JADGHZ010000191.1 GCF_019683595.1 Sphaerobacter sp.
GCTCCCCACCGATCCACCAGGCGCGGCCCGCCAGGGCGAAGGAGGTACAACCGTGGTGCTCGAGATGGTGCCGACGATCCGGTCCGCCATAACACCTACCGCGGAGGAGGTCTTGAGCCGCGCGGAGGCAGCGGGCGTCGAGTTCGTCAACCTGCAGTTCACCGACGTGATGGGGATCGTCAAGAGCGTCTCGATCCCCATCGACATTTTCCCGGACGTCATCCAGAACGGGCAGTGGTTTGACGGCTCGTCCATCGCCGGATTCGCCCGCATCGCCGAGAGCGATATGTTCCTGATGCCGGATCTGGCCACCTTCGCGGTGATTCCCTGGGAGCAGGGGCGCAACACCACCGCCCGCGTCATCTGCTGGGTGCACAACCCGAACGGCGATCTCTTCCCCGGAGACCCGCGCGCGGTCCTGCTCCGGCAGTTGGAGCGACTGGCCAAGATCGGCTATCGCTACAACACCGGGCCGGAACTGGAGTTCTTCCTGTTCCGCAAGGACAACGGGAGCGTCCGGCCGCTCCCCCACGACCAGGCGGGCTATTTCGACCTCACCACCGACCTGGCCGCCGAAGTGCGCAAGGACATGATCCAGGCGCTGAAGGCGTTCGGTATCAAGGTGGAGGCGGGGCACCACGAGGTTGCCATCGGCCAGCACGAGATCGACTTCGAGTACAGCGACGCCCTGACGACGGCCGATCAGGCGGTCACGGTGAAGTACACGCTGAAGGCCATCGCCCAGCAGCACGGGCTGCTTGCCACCTTCATGCCCAAGCCGATTGAGGGCGTGAACGGCTCCGGCATGCACACGCACCAGAGCCTGGCTTTCCTGGAATCGGGCGACAACGCCTTCGTCGATACCTCCGACGACTACGGGCTGTCGAAGCTGGCGCGTCACTTCATCGCCGGGCAACTGGCCCACGCCCGGGGCATGGCGGCAGTGATCGCGCCGCTGGTCAACTCCTATCGCCGGCTCGTCCCAGGCTTTGAGGCGCCGGTGTACGTGAGCTGGGCACGGCAGAACCGCTCGGCGCTCATCCGCGTGCCGGCCATCCGCGCCGGGCGCACCGCGGCCACCCGGATCGAGCTGCGCTGCCCGGACCCGGCGGCCAACCCGTACCTCGCCTACGCGGTGATGCTGGCGGCCGGCATTGATGGGATCGAGCGCGAGCTGCCGCTGCCGGAACCGATCGAGGAGAACCTGTACCACTTCACCGAGGAGGATCTGCGCCGCCGCAACGTCGCCACGCTGCCCGCCACCCTGGGCGAGGCGATGGCCGAGCTCGAGCGGGATGAGGTCGTGCGCGAGGCGCTCGGCGAGCACGTCTTCGAGAAGCTGCTCGAGGCGCAGAAGCAGGAGTGGGACAGCTTCCGGCGCCACGTCAGCACCTGGGAGCTCGAGCGGTATCTCGAAATCTACTAATGGGCGCCGGCCCTCACGCCCCACACCGACGCGGGGCACCTGACGGGCCGTCCCCGATGCCGGAGGGCTCCGTCCACCACGCCGCGTGCGTGGAGGCGGAGTCACTCACCGGCAGTATGACTTAGCGGCTTCCACTTCCCCGCCCTTCCCCGGGCCGTGGTCGAGTGCATCCCCCGCATACCGGTGCACCCGGCCACGGTGCCGGGGGCGGAGTCAACCCCGAGGTCAGCACACCAGGCACCGACATCGCGACCACCCCGGTCTCGCGACAGACTCAAACCTGCACTAATCCGAGGTCGAGGTTTCTGCCGCCGCCTGGCGCGCCAACCGCTGGCGGAATTCCTTGATCTCCTGCTCGAATCCCTGGTTCGCGATCGTCAGGCGAACTTGGTTGTTCGACGCAGGCCGGATCGTCAACTCGACGAACCCGCCATCCCCCTCGAAACGGAGATGGCCCGCCTCATCGAGTGTGAGGTCCAGTCCCAGGTGCTCAGGGCCGAAGAACTTGCGCGCCTGCCGGTCCACCTCTCCCTGCCACAGCCGGATCGGAATGGTCTGGGTCATCGCGCGCTCCTCGCTGTCGTCCGCTCGGGATATCCCTCGCCCATCGCGACACCGCCATCCCCGTGCCACGTGGGTCGCAGGGAGACGGGGCGATCTGCAAGCGGCTGCCGCCCGGATCCGAGATGGGTGGCGAGACGGTTCCCCCATCGCGGCCCATGCCCGGGACTAAAGCCGCCGGGCGCGGGCCGAGCGCGTACATCCCATGAAATTCGTCAAACTCCATAAGCCGGCTGAGGAAGGATCTGCCGGTTACGTTCGTCAGGGCGAGAGGCGCTCGATGCGCCAGGAGCCGTCGGGCTGGCGGGTGTAGCGCAGGCGGTCGTGGAGGCGGCTCCTGCGGCTCTGCCAGAACTCGATGGTGATCGGGCTGACCCGGTAGCCGCCCCAGAAGGGGGGTAGCGGCACCTCTTCCGGGAAGCGCTGCTCGACCTCGCGCATGCGCTCCTCGAGCGTCGCCCGGTCGGGGATCACCGTGCTCTGCTCGGAGGCCCAGGCGCTGAGCTGGCTGCCGCGCGGGCGGGTGTGGAAGTACGCCTCGGACTCCTCACGGCTGACGCGCGTGACCTCCCCGGTGACCCGCACCTGCCGCCCCAGGGCGGGCCAGTGGAAGACCAGCGCGGCGCGCGGGTTCTCGGCAAGCTCCCGGCCCTTTTGGCTCTCGTAGTTGGTGAAGAAGACGAAACCGCGCTCATCGAAGCCACGCAGCAGTACGACACGCGCCGAGGGAACGCCGTCCCTGGTGGCCGTCGCCACCGTCATCGCGTTCGGCTCATGGACGTCGCGCGCAAGTGCATCGGACAGCCAGCGGTTGAACTGGGTGAAGGGGTCGTCCGCCAGGTCCGCCTCGTTCAGCCCGACCTCCGCGTCTTCCTTCCGCAACGTCCGCAGTGACCGGTTCGTCTCGGAGAAGTCACTCATACCTCGATCTCACACGCTCTCACGACCCGGCGGCCGTCGCCCGGCACCGGTCCGCCCTCATCTTACCGCGTTACCGCGTCACCCCGACCATGGCGTGGATCGCCGCGGTGGCCGCCTCCACATCGCTGAGGTCGGGCAGCACCGCGTCGGGCGCGTGCGCGGCCAGGTCATCCACGCCGAAGCGGCCGGTCGCGACCGCCAGGACACGGGCACCGGCCGCCCGCGCCGCCTCGATGTCGCGCGGCGTATCGCCGACCAGGATGGTACGCGGGCCGTCGAACGTCGCGCGGTAATGCTCCCACGCCTCGCGCTGTCCCGCTTCCACCAGGTGTCCGCGCTCATGCGCGGTGTCGCCGTAGGCGCCAATCGGGAAGAGGTGGGCAACGCCGGCGGCCTCAAGTTTCGCCCGGGCGACGGCTCGCGAGTTGCCGGTCAGCACGCCCAGGGCAAAGCCCTCGTTGCGCAGCCGCTCCGCCACTGCGACCACGCCCGGCAGCAGGTACTCAACCCGGCTGTCGCGGGCCACCGCTGCCGCGTAGTGCTCGCCCATGCGCGCGACCATCTCGGCCAGGCGCGCATCGATCTCCGCCGTGGAGAGCCCGTGTCGCCCCAGGGCCAGCCGCGCGATCTGGCTGTCGAGCATGCCCGCGAGCGGCACACCATCGAGCGTCGCCGGGACGCCGTAGACCTCCTGCATGGCCCGGACGAAGGCTGCCTGGTGTGCGCGATCGCCCGCGCGCAACAGCGTGCCGTCGATATCGAACAGGACCAGCCCGCGCCAGGCGCGGTGTTCGTCATGCGTCATGCGTCATCCGTCACTCGTGTTGCGTATTGCGTGTTGCGTGTTCCGTATTCCGTTGCTCTCCCCTCTCCCCTGATGGGAAAGGGTCTGGGGGTGAGGGGGATCCCTCACGCACCAAGTATCACGCGCGCCGTGGGTACAGGATGAGCTGGGTGCAGCGGAAGAGCGCCAGGAGTTTGCCGCTGGCGGCGTCGGTGACGCGCGCGTCCCACACCTGCGTGGTTCGCCCACCGTGGACAAGCGTCGCCTCGCAGGCGACCTCTCCCTCGAGGACGGTGCTGATGAAGTTGGTCTTCAACTCGACGGTGGTGAAGTTTTCCGCCCCCTCGGGGAGGGAGGCCAGGCAACCGACCCCGCAGCTACTGTCGGCCAGCGCCACCACCGACGCCGCGTGGAGGTAGCCGTTGGGCGCGAGCAGTTCAGGCCGCACCTTCAGCGACGTCCGCACCCGCCCCTCGCTCACCTCGTGGTAGGTGATCCCGATCAGGTCGAGCAGTGTGCCGGCCTTCCGCTCCTCGAGCTGCTCCAGGGTGATCCGCTTCCCGTCCCCCATGTCCTCCTCCTACGCTCCGTGCCCGCCGTCGCCGGGCGCGTCGAGCGCCGGCTGCGCCGGGGCGTCAGCGACCGGGAGGCGCAGCAGCACCACCGCGGTCAGGATCGCAAGCCCGCCCAGCGCGCGCATCGGGCCGATGTCCTCCCGCAGCACCACCGCAGCCAGGGCAACCGCCATCACCGGCTCCAGCGTGGCGATGATCGACGCCCGCGCCGGGCCCAACCGCATCACGCCCGCGAGGAACGCCAGGACCGCGACCACCGTGCTGGCCACTACCATCGCGGCGAGCACCAGCCAGCCGTGCGGCTGGAAGCCCAGGTCCAGCGAGCCGCTGAGGAAGGCGTAGGCAGCGAACATCACCGCCATGCCGCTCATGATCCAGGTGCTCGCCCGCACCACCGACAGGCCCCGGACGACCCGGCTGCTGACCACGATGTACCCTGCGTAGAGACACGCCGAGGCGAAGGCCAGCAGCATGCCGCGACCGTCAGCCCCCGCGAAGTCCAAGCCCAAGGTGAGCAGGCAGCCGAGCATCGCCAGCACCAGCGCGATCGTGCGCACCAGGGTCAACCGCTCGCCGAGCCAGAGGACCGCCAGCAGCGTCACGATCGCGGGGTAACTATAGAAGATGACGGCCACGGTGGAAGCCGGTGCGTAGCGGATGGCGAGGAAGAACGTGCTGGTATTGGCGACGAACAGGGCGCCAGCGAGTGCGAGGCCGCCCAAGTGCGACCGAGGGATGCCCGCCTCACGCCGCAGCAGCAAGAACGGCCAGGCGAGGAGCGCCGCCGCACCGAAGCGCAGCGTGAGTGTCGTCGGGACATTGATGCCTGCGTCGTAGGCCAGCGCCGCCAGAGTGGGCGTTCCGGCGAAGCCGATTGCTGAGAGGACGACCAGCCCGACGCCAATCGCCTGCCCTCGCCGCTCCATCGTCTCCCTGCCGCCGCCCGCTCCTCATGTGGTGTTCACCCTGCCCGTCGAATCGTACGGGCTGGTACCCGAGCCAGTCAAATGCGGAACGAACCCCCAAAAAGTACTACGGTTTTAACCCATGCGGGTCATGCGAACTGGGCGGTTCGGCTCTATCCTCAGAAGTAGTGATGCTGCAACAGCAGCGGACGCGATAGACAACTCACCTGCCTACTAACCGCTCCACTGATGGACGCCGGCCGTCCCACCGGTGTCCACCCAAACCCTTGAGGGCCGGCTCTCCCCGGCCCTCCCCCCTTTTAATACCCCTGCTTACCCCAATACAGTCCCGGCCGGTCGTGATACGCTCTGCCTGCCGAGTTCCAGCGAATGGCACGAGCGTTGCTCTCGCGTGCGCGGGTTACGAGGGGCGAGAGGAGGCGACGGTGAGCGAATTCGAGGCCCTATTCCGCGTCGGCGTGGCGACGGTGCTGGGTGCGTTGCTCGGCCTGGAGCGGGAGATGACGGGCAAACCGGCCGGGCTCCGCACGCACATGTTGGTAGCCGAGGGAGCCGCTCTCTTCATGGTCGTGTCGATCCTGCTTACCCAGCAGTTCGGCGTGCTCAACGCGGCCAACGTGCGGGTGGACGTTACCCGCATCGGCTCCACCATCGTGACCGGAGTCGGGTTCCTGGGTGCCGGGATGATCCTGCAAGCGCGGGACCGTGTCTATGGGCTCACGACTGCGGCCGGCATCTGGGTCGCAGCCGCGATCGGCACCGTGGCCGGCTCGGGGTTCTACATCGTCTCGGTCTTCGGGACGATCCTGGGCCTGCTGACGCTGGTCGCGCTGCGGGTCGTCGAGCGCCGCCTCCGTCCCGGGTCGTTCGCCGACGACGTCGAGGATGTGGAAGAAGACGAGTAAGCCCGGCGCTGACGGCGTGTACGCGGGCAGCCTTGGCCCGTGGCCAGTGGTGAGTGGATCCCCGCGCCGTGGCATGTGCGGAGGATAGGTGGTGCAACAAATCCTCGCCCCATGGTCGCGGCCCGGGGCTCAAGCCGCAGGGCTGACCACGAAAGCCCGCTCAAGCCGGCTGGGTGGAGACAGGGTTCACACCCCGCCGTTGTGTCCCGCCGCTCGGCCCGTGCCCGGGGCTAAAGCCGCCGGGCTGACAACGAAAGCCGGCTCAAGCCGGCTATGGCGACGCAGGGCTGGCGCCTCGGCATGATGGACCCCGCGGCCAGTTACTCCAGC
>NZ_JADGHZ010000192.1 GCF_019683595.1 Sphaerobacter sp.
CTGGGCCCGGCCGCGCAGGGATGGACTGGCCGGTGCGAAAGGAGTGCTCGGCAGATGGAGCCTGTGAGCCGAACCGTGGACGCGCTCATCGAGATTCCGGCGGGCAGCCGAAACAAGTATGAGTTCGACGAGAAGGCCGGGCGAATCCGCCTGGACCGGGTGCTCTACACCTCGGTCCATTACCCGACCGACTACGGGTTCATCCCGGACACGCTGGCGCCCGACGGCGACCACCTGGACATCCTGGTCGTGACGTACGAGCCGACGTTCCCGGGTTGCCTGGTCGAGGCGCGTCCGATCGGCGGCCTTGACATGGAGGACGAAAAGGGGAGCGACTTTAAGGTGCTCGCCGTGCCGGCGGTTGACCCGCGCTTCGCCAACACGCGCACGCTGGAGGATCTGGATCCTCACTGGCTGCGCGAGATTGAGACCTTCTTCGCAACGTACAAGCTGCTGGAGCCGAAGCACACCGAGGTGCTGGGCTGGCACCCGGTGAAGGAGGCGTGGGGCGTGATCGAAGCGGCCCAGCGCGCTTACCGGTCCAGTACCCGGAGCTAGGCGCTCAGCACTACCTTGATGCAGCCGTCTTCCTTCTGCTGGAAGGTATGGTAGGCGCCGGGCGCCTCCTCCAGCGGCAGGCGATGCGTGACGATGAAGCTCGGGTCGATGTCGCCGTTCGCGATGCGCTCGAGCAGAGGGCGGAGGTAAGCCTGGACGTGGGTCTGGCCGGTGCGCAGGGTCAGGCCCTTGCTGAAGATCGCCCCGATGGGGAACTTGTCGATGAACCCGCCGTAGACGCCGGGCACCGAGATGACCCCGCCCTTGCGGCACGCCTGGATCACCTGACGCAGTGCGGTCGGCCGGTCCGTCTCCAACCGGACCGCCTGCTCGGCTCGGTCGAACCAGGCAGCCGGGCCGACGCCGTGCGCCTCCATGCCGACCGCGTCGATGCAGGCGTCGGGGCCGCGGCCGCCGGTCAACTCCTTCAGCGCCTCGACGACGTCGGTGTCTTGGTAGTTGAGCGTCCGCGCTCCTCCGGCTTCGGCCATGCGCAGGCGCTCCGGGATGCGGTCGATGGCGATGACCTCGTCGGCGCCGAGCAAGTAGGCGCTGCGGATGGCGAACTGCCCGACCGGCCCACATCCCCAGATCGCGACCACGTCGCCCGGCTTGATCTCCGCCTGTTCGGCGGCCATGTACCCGGTGGGGAAGACGTCGGACAGGAAGAGGACCTGCTCGTCGCTCAGGCCGTCCGGCACCGCGATCGGGCCGGAGTCGGCGAAGGGGACGCGGGCGTACTCCGCTTGCCCGCCCGCGTAGCCGCCGAAGAGGTGCGAGTAGCCGTAGTACCCGCCGCCGGAAAAGCCGTAGAGCGCCTCGGCCATCCAGGCGTTGGGGTTCGAGTTGTCGCACAGTGACCAGAGGCCGCGCCGGCAGTAGTCGCACCGGCCGCAGGAGATGGTGAAGGGAACGACCACGCGGTCGCCGGGCTTGAGGGTCTTGACCTCACGCCCGACCTCTACCACCTCGCCCATGAACTCGTGGCCGAGGATGTCGCCGGCCTCCATGCCAGGAATGTAGCCGTCGAACAGGTGCAGGTCGGAGCCGCAGATCGCGGTGGACGACACGCGGACGATGGCATCCTGCGGGTTGAGGATCGCCGGGTCGGGCACCGTCTCCACGCGCACGTCGTGTGTGCCGTACCAGCAGACTGCTTTCATGGGCCGGTCCTTTCCGGAGCGCCGGCGCCGTGCCGGCTACTGGCGCGTGTTGCGAGCGCGACGGCGGCCGGGGTGCTGCCGGTGCTCCCGGGCGCACACTCAGGGTGACGCCGTCGTCGTCTCGCCGGGTGAGCGGCGGTCGCGTGCGCGTTCGACGGCTGCGGCGATGCGGCGGAGGATGCCGGCAATGCGCTCCACCTGATGCGTGCCGCCACCGGGGCCGCTCGGCTGGCCCTCGGTGGTGGTGATATTGCCTGTCTCGATGAGTTGCTTGGCACGGCGCAGGTCTTCCTGCACCTGCTGGGCAGGTGGAGGGCCGCTGAGGAGCCCGAGCGTGCCGGGTGACAGCCGTGCCAGGGTGAGGTGGACTTCCGTGCCGTTTCCGCCTGGCGCGTCGTGGAAGCGCACGGTGCCGCGGAACCAGACCGGCGACCCTGCGACGGACTGCCAGGCGATGACCTCTCCCAGGCGGTTCTCAGTCATCTCCATGTCCCAGGCGCGCCGGCTCCCGCGCGGGCCGCGTGCGACCCAGCGGCTCGTCCGCTCCCCGGTGACCTCCACCGACTCGAGATCGTGCATGAAACGGGGGAAATTGGTGACGTCGCGCCAGAAGGCGTAGACCTCCTGCCGCGGGCGCGCGATGGTAACCGCACGCGTGACGGTGAGCGGGGTCGGGCCGCGCCCGAAGCGGAGTCGGGTCACGAGCCCGCTCTGGTCGGCGACCCGATAGGCGACGGCCGCGGCTGCGCCGGCCGCCAGGAGGCGCCGCAACGTGCGCCATCGCAGCAGACTGAGCGCGACCACTCCGGCGACGACCGGTGGCAGCCACGATGGGCCGCGCGTCCCGGTGACGGATGGCTGGGTTCCATTGTCTGACGGCTGTGGCTGCTCGGTCATCCTTTGCACTCCCTCCCGCGGCGCTGCGCGTGCCCTGCCCGGTCGGATTCGTCGGCGGGGTGTGGGATGGGCATCAGCAGGTGACGTGCCGGGAGCGGAACGGGGCTGCTCTTCCCTTTTTCCGCAAGAGGTGGTAGGATGTCACCCGCTGACGTCTGTTCGTGGGAGTCAGGCACGGTGGAGAGCGTTTGGGGCCGACAGGAGAAAGCGATCACGGCGGACTGCGTGGCAGTGCGCCGGTTCGGCGCTTCCGTCGTGTTTGGCCCTGCCGGCATCCCCGCCCCTAGGTGCTGCCATGCTCCCGCGTGTCTCGGCGTCGGCGGAGGGTGCCATTAGATCAGGCACGTCATCCGGTGAAGCGCCAGCGGCGGTGAGCGGCAACGGTCACCGCCGTTTTTGTTGTTCCGCGCAGGCTGATCCGGATCGGAAGGGTTGGGTGCGCTGGTGTCCCCGGGCGGCGCGCCCCGCAGAGCGGACCGGGGAGAACGCGATTGAGGGAGGATCGTCCAATGGGTGAGTGCCCGGAGTGTGGTGCCGCACTGGGGCTGGAGAACGTGGAGCAGGGCGAGATCGTGCAGTGCCCTGACTGTGGCGTCGAGCTGGAGGTGCTGGAGACCTCGCCGCTGACGCTGGGCCTGGCTCCGGCCGAAGAAGAAGACTGGGGAGAGTAGCCGGTCGTGGCGCGGGTTGCCCTGCTTGCCGACCGGCTACGTGTTGAAGAGCGCCTGCTGATCGAGGCGTTCGCGGCCCGGGGCCACGAGGCGGTGCTGGTGCAGCCCGCCAAGCTGGCGCTCTCTCCCGCGGCGCCGAGTGCGGGGGACTTTGCGGTGGCGCTCGACCGCGGCGAGGCCACGGCCGAGCGGGCGGTGCTGGCGGCGCTGCTGGCGTCCGGCGGCACCCCGGTGGTGAACCGGGCTGCCACCGCCCGGCTCCTGGCCGACCGCATGGCGTTGCTCCGCCACCTGATTCTGGCGGGTATCCCGGTGCCGGAGACCCGCGTCTGCTTCGGTGAGGAGGCGATCTTCGCCGCCATCGCGGAGCTCGGCTACCCGGTGGTGCTCAAGTCGCTGACGGTGGATCCCGGCTTCCCGGTGGCGCTGGTCGAGGATCAGGATGCGGCCGAGGCGATCGTGGAGCACCGGATCATGCTCGGCGGCGAGCGCGCGGTGCTGGTGCAGCAGTTCATCCCGTCCATGGCCGGGCAGTCGGTCCGGCTGGTCGTCGCCGGCGGAGCGCTCGCGGGGATCGAGCGGCGGATCCACGGCGGCTGGCGGCCCGGCCGTGACGCGGCGTACGAGGCGTACTCCGGTGATCCGGCCCCGCTGACGGCTCTGGCCGAGCGGGTCATGTCGCGGCTCGGCACTGGCACGTACGCGGTGGAGGTCGTTGAGACCGGCGACGGGCCGGTGGTCGTCGGCGTGGCCAACCTGGTCGACTTCCGCTCGCTCAGCGGGCGGGGCGTCGACGTTGCAGGGATGATTGCTGAATTCGTGGTGGGATAGACCATCACCCCATGCTCCTCTCCGGACGTTGAGCGAGGAGGCGAGATGGGGCGGGCGAGGGAGGAAAGGGAGTTCCGGTGCTGGAGTCGATCAGCCCGACGAGTATGACAACCGCCGACCTGCTGCGCGGGCTGGTGAGTATCCCTAGTCCCTCCGGCGCCGAGGCTCCCGCGGTCGAGTGGCTGTGCCGGCAGATGGCAGCGCTCGGCTACCAGGCCGAACCGGACGACGCCGGCAACGCCGTCGGCACCCGCGGGGAAGGGCCACGGGAGATCATGCTCCTGGGTCACATCGACACGGTGCCCGGCGAGGTGCCGGTGGAGGTCGTCGACGGTGCGCTCTACGGCCGGGGGACGGTCGATGCCAAGGGGCCGCTGGCGACCTTCGTCGTCGCCGGGGCGCGGGCGGCGCTGCCGCCGGGGGTGCGGCTCACCGTCGTCGGGGCGGTCGAGGAGGAGGTCATGTCCTCCCGTGGGGCGCGCCACCTGATCGCGACCCGCCCGGCGCCGGACGCGGTCGTCATCGGCGAGCCGAGTGGCTGGGACGGCGTCGTGCTGGGCTACCGAGGCTCGGTCGCGCTCGAGTACCGGGTCAACGTGCCGATGTCGCACTCGGCCGGGCCGGAGGCCACCGCAGCCGAACTGGCGGCGGATTTCTGGTTCCGGCTGCGGACCTGGTGCGCCGAGTGGAGCGTCGGGATCGACCACGCCTTTCACCGGGTCGAACCCAAGCTCAAGGCGCTGAACTCGTCCTCCGACGGGCTCTATGGGGAGGCTGTGGCGCGGATCGGCCTGCGGCTGCCCCCCGCGCTCGCGCCCGAGGAGGCGATTGCGGTGGCGACCTCGCTGGCCAACGAGGGGGAGGTGACGGCCACGGTCAACGCGCCGGCTTTTCAGACCGACAAGCGCCAGCCGATCGTCGCGGCCTTCCTCGCCGCGGTGCGGGCGCACGGCGGCACACCACGCCTCAAGTTGAAGACAGGGACGTCCGACATGAACTTGGTCGGCCCGGCCTGGGGCTGCCCGATCGTGGCGTACGGCCCGGGCGATTCGCGGCTCGACCACACGCCGGAGGAGCATGTGCCGCTGGCGGATCTTGAGCGCGCGACGGCGATTCTGACGACGGCGATCGAGCGAGTGGCGGCGCAGATACACGCCGGCCGCTGGGGAGGTGAGCGGTGAACCGGCCGCGGATTGGAATGCTGTTCTCCCACGTGCGGGAGGAAGAGAAACTGCTGCTGGCGGCGTTCGCCAAACGTGGCATCGAGCCGGTCCGGCTGCACGACCGGAAACTGGTGCTCGATCTGACCTCTCCCGGTAGCCCCTGCGGGGTGGAGCTCGACATCGTGCTCGACCGCGGCATGGCCCACGGCCGGGCGGCGGTCGCGATGCAGATTTTCGACGCCCTCGGCATCCCGACGGTCAACTCCAGCCGGGCCTCGAACCTGGCGGACGACAAAGTCGCGACGACGCTGGCGCTGGCGGCGGCCGGCGTGCCGACGCTGCGCACCGTCGTCGCCTTCGATATCGACTCGGCGCTGGCCGGGTTGGAGCAGATCGGCTATCCGGCCGTGATCAAGCCGGTGATCGGCTCCTGGGGTCGGCTGTTGGCGAAGGTGAACTCGCCACAGGCCGCGCGGACGTTGCTGGAGCACAAGCGGGTGCTCGGTCACTACCAGCACGGCGTCTTCTACATCCAGGAGTACGTCGAGAAGCCGGGGCGGGACCTGCGCATCTTTGTCGTCGGCGATGAGATCGTGGCGGCGTCCTACCGCGCGGCCGAGCACTGGGTGACCAACGTGGCGCGCGGCGCCGTCTCGCTGCCCTGCCCGATCACGCCGGAGATCGCCGACATCTCCTTCCGCGCCGCGCGGGCGATCGGCACTGAGATCGCCGGGATCGATCTGGTGGAGACCTCCACCGGGCTGCAGGTGATCGAAGTCAACACCGGTGCCGAATTCAAGGGGTTGATGCGGACGACGGAGAAGGACATCGCCGGAGCGATCGTCGACTACGTCATCGCCCGCGCCGAGCGCGCCGTCTACGAGGCGGCGTACGTGATGCCGGGGGCGTGATGCGTCATGCGTCATGCGTCATGCGTCAGCCGTAGGGCATACTGCGTATCGCATATCGCGTATTCAGTACTCCTCCTCTCTCCCCTGGTGGGCTCCGTCCGAGAGGGGCCGGGGGTGAGGGGGACGCA
>NZ_JADGHZ010000193.1 GCF_019683595.1 Sphaerobacter sp.
CCTCAAGCCCCTCCACGCCCGCGCCTCCGCCCTCGTCGCCCGCTTCGGCCGCCACGACATCGCCTGGCAACCCCGCGCCCAGACCGTCCGCGTGCTGGGGCACTGAGGAGCGTGATGCGTGGTACGTGTTCCGTGTTCCGTGTTCCGTGTTTCGTGCTTCGTGTCCGGGGTTTACGCGGAGAGCCGCAGCCTGCGCCGCATCACCAGCGCCCTACCTGTCGCCAAGCCCTGGCATCCTGCCGGCTCCCGTGCCTGCCTCCCCTCTCCCAATGTTGGGAGAGGGGCCGGGGGTGAGGGCCGGTCTCCCGCCGAACCCGACGCCTCAATTGCAGCCCCCAGGGCGCTATGGTATACTCGTCGCGTTGCAACGGGCGGTTAGCTCAGTCGGTTAGAGCGCCACGTTGACATCGTGGAGGTCACTAGTTCGAGTCTAGTACCGCCCACCCGACACCCGTCAGGTTCTCCTGGCGGTTCTTTCGTTCCAGACGCGGCCCGGATGGGTCGCAATACAGCGCAACGGCGTTGAGCGGGACGAGTACCCGGGCAGCGAACGCACAGAGAGGCGGGGTCACCGGCTGCAAGCCCCACCCGTAACCGGCCCGGAGAAAACCACCCGTGAGCTGACCGGTGAACGCCCGGCAGGGTTAGTAGCCGGATCCGGTAGCCCCCGTTATCGGGCACCCTGAGCGCCGTCACGGCCCGCGCCGGGCGGCGGAAGTAGGGTGGAACCACGTCAGGCCGCGCCTGCCGTCCCTTCGGATGGCAGGCGTTTTTCGTTTCACGCAGGTAAGCGGAGGGACGGTGGCCATGACCGAGGATGACACTGAGACTCGTGTTGCGTGATCCGTGTTTCGGACAGCGGTGGACGTCATGCGTGATGCGGCAACCGTACCCCTCACTCCCGGCCCCTCTCCGACTAGGGGAGAGGGCAGCAACACGCAATACGGAACACGCAACACGCATGACGCATGACGCATGACG
This sequence comes from Sphaerobacter sp., assembly GCF_019683595.1. Taxonomy (GTDB): domain Bacteria; phylum Chloroflexota; class Chloroflexia; order Thermomicrobiales; family Thermomicrobiaceae; genus Sphaerobacter. The sequence continues at coordinate 982 of NZ_JADGHZ010000193.1, forward strand.
TTTGACGCATGACGCAGAACCCAAAGGAGCACCCAATGTCGCAGATCGCGGAAGAGATGGACCTTCAGGTCGACGTTGAGAACCAGGAAGAACTTGAGCTCGCCAGGATGCGCCACTCCGCGGCGCACGTCATGGCGCAGGCCGTCGTGGAGATGTTCCCGGGCGCCAAACTCGCCATCGGTCCCGCCATCGAGAACGGCTTCTACTATGACTTCGACCTGCCCCGCTCGCTGACGCCCGACGATCTGGGCAAGATCGAGGAGCGGATGCGGGAGATCAAGCAGGGAGCCTACCCGTTCGAGCGCCGCGAAGTCTCGCGCGAGGAGGCGCTCAAGCTCTTCGCCGACCAGCCCTACAAGGTCGAGATCATTCAGGACCTGCCGGAGGACGCCGTCATCTCGACGTACACGCAGGACAGCTTCACGGACCTCTGCCGCGGGCCGCATGTGGAGAACACGTCACAGATCGGCCACTTCAAGCTGCTCAATGTGGCCGGGGCCTACTGGCGCGGTGACGAGAAGCGCCCGATGCTCCAGCGTATCTACGGGACGTCCTGGCGGACGGAGGAGGAGCTGCAGGACTATCTCCACCGGCTGGAGGAGGCTCAGCGGCGCGACCACCGGCGGCTGGGTCGGGAGCTCGACCTCTTCTCGGTCAACGAGGACATCGGCGCCGGGCTGATCCTGTGGCACCCGAAGGGCGCGATGATCCGCCACCTGATCGAGCGCTTCGAGACGGAGGAGCACCTGGCGCGCGGCTACCAGCTCGTGTACACGCCGCACATCGCCAGCGGCGACATCTATCGGAAGAGCGGGCACCTGGAGACGTACCAGGAGAACATGTACTCGCCGATGGACATCGAAGGGGCACCCTACTACCTCAAGCCGATGAACTGCCCCGGGCACATCATGATCTACAACAGCCAGGTCCGCTCGTACCGCGACCTGCCGATCCGGCTGGCCGAGCTGGGCACGGTCTACCGCTACGAGCGCAGCGGCACGCTCCACGGCATGCTGCGCGTCCGCGGCTTCACGCAGGACGACGCCCACATCTTCTGCCGTCCGGACCAGTTGGAGGATGAGATCAAGGGCGTGCTCGATCTGGCGCTCTACTTCGCCCGCGTCTTCGGCTACGAGTACGAGGCCTTCCTCTCCACACGGCCGGAGAAGTCGATCGGCAGCGATGAGAACTGGGAGCGAGCAACGGAGACGCTGGCCAACGCCCTCCGCAAGATGGGGATACCGTACGAGATCGACCCAGGCGCCGGGGCGTTCTACGGCCCGAAGATCGACATCAAGTTCCTTGACTCGCTCGGCCGCGAGTGGACGGGCCCGACGATCCAGGTCGACTTCAACCTGCCGGAGCGGTTCGACGCCACGTACGTCGGCGAGGACGGCGAGCGGCACCGGGTCGTCATGGTCCACCGCACGGTCCTCGGCTCGATGGAGCGCTTCGTCGGCGGGCTGATCGAGCACTACGCCGGTGCCTTTCCGGTGTGGCTGGCGCCGGTCCAGGCCGAGGTCATCCCGATCGCCGACCGGCACGTGCCGTACGCGCACGAGGTCGCCGCGCGGCTGAAGGAGGCGGACCTGCGCGTCGAGGTCAACGACAGCAACGACCGGATGCAGGCCAAGATCCGGCGCGCCCAGCTCCAGCGCATCCCCTACATGCTCGTGGTGGGCGACAAGGAGGCCGAGGCCGGCACGGTCGCCGTGCGGCTCCGGACGAACGAGAACCTCGGCGCCATGCCGCTGGACGAGTTCATCGCCCTCGCCAAGGAGATAAACGACACGAAGTCGCTCTCGCTCACGCGCGACGCGGAGTAACGGCGCTCACCCCCAGCCCCTCTCCCAACGTTGGGAGAGGGGCTCATTACGCCATACGGAACACGCAATACGCATCACGCGCCCTTGTTCCCCCTCTCCCCTTGTGGGAGAGGGGGTCAGGGGGTGAGGGGTATCCGCTACACCCACACCTCCCGCAGCACACGCAGCCAGTTGCCGGAGCAGATCTTCTCGATCGCGTCGTCGCTGTAACCCCGGCGCGACAGCTCGGCGATCAGGTTCGGCGTGTGCGCCGCGTCCTTCAGCTCGTCGGGCATCGTCGCACCGTCGAAGTCCGACCCGAGCGCCACATGGTCCACTCCGACCAAGCGCACGATGTGGTCGATGTGGTCCACCAGCACGCTCAAGGGCACCTCGGCCCCGGTCTCCGCGCCAGCCACCAGGAAGCCGACGTGGTAGTTGATGCCCATCAGCCCGCCCTTCTCGGCCAGGGCCCGGATCTGCTCGTCGGTCAGGTTCCGGTCGTGGTCGCACAGCGCGCGGGCGTTGGAGTGGCTGGCGACGAACGGCTTTTCGCTGACCTCGACCACGTCCCAGAAGCCCGGCTCGTTCAGGTGCGAGACATCGATTAGGATGCCCATTGCGTTGCACTGCCGCACCAGTTCCCGGCCCAGCCCGGTCAACCCGTTGCCCCGGTTCGCGGGCCCCACGCCGTCGGCGAAGATGTTCGGCCGGCTCCAGGTGAGCCCGAGCGAGCGAAGTCCCAACTCGTAGGAGAGCCGCAGCACGGCGAACTCCGGGTCGATCGCCTCAGCCCCCTCGTAATGCAGGATCGCGCCGAACACCCCGCGTTCGAGGCAGTCGACCAGTTGGTCGTAGCTCCGGATCAACTCGATCTGCCCGTTGGACTCTGCGACCACGCGGTGCAGGAGGTCGACCGCCCGTAGGGTCTGGATGAGCGCGTGCTGCGGCAGGTCCTCGTCCAGGATGAAGACCGCGCTCAGCATCGCGCCGATCCCACCCCGGCGCGCCCGTGGGAGGTCGACGTGCCCGATCGTCGACTCCTCCAGGAAGCTCCGCTTCGTCTCGATCAACGACAACAAGTAGTCGGTATGCCCGTCGATCACGGGGACAGTGGGTCGTTCCTCCATCATGAAGGGCGTCCTCTCCTCCCGCAACGCAGTTGCCTCTGCGCATCCGGCGTCCCCCGAGGGTCAGTGGGCCGGCCGGGTTATGTGTCAACGCGGAGCATCCTAACCGGATCGATGGTACCCGGCAAGCGTCTCGTTGACCATGCGTCGCACGAAGGCCAGGTTCCGTCATGATGGAAACCGTCTCACAGCCGGACAGGGCATCGTTCAGCCTGATTGGCCGCCGATTCCAACACTTGTTGTACACTCGCGTAGCGCACCCGCGGTGAGCGGTGCCGTGGGCGTGCCTGGTGATCACAGGAGGTGGATCAGGTGAATCGGACGGTGCGCGACGAGCGCGCTCTTCGTGCGGCGATTCGGAACGGGCAGCTCTCACGACGTGAGGTGCTGAAGCATGCGGCGGCGCTGGGCCTCAGCGCCCCGGTGATTGCCAGCCTGTTAGCAGCGTGCGGCGGAGACGAGGAAACCACGCCGACCAGCGACACCGCCGGTGCCGCGACCGCGACCGGTGACACCGGTCGTGCTACAGCGTCCCCAACCACTGACACCGGCAGCGAAGCCAGCAGCGGCGGCCGGGGTCGGGGCCAGGGCGATCTACTCCGGATGCTGTTCTGGCAGGCCCCGACAATCCTGAACACGCACCTGGCAACGGGGGACAAGGACAACATGCCTGCCCGTCTCGTCACCGAGCCCCTGCTGAACATCAACCCGGACGGCTCACTCGGCCCCGTCCTCGCCGCCGAAGTGCCGTCGCTGGAGAACGGCGGCGTCGCCCCCGACGGCATGAGTGTGACCTACAAGCTCAAGCAAGGCGTCGTCTGGTCCGACGGCGAGCCCTTCACCGCCCGCGACGTGCGCTTCACCTGGGAGTGGGTCGCCAACCCGGACAACAACTCGCCCAACCAGGCCGTGTATCAGGTCATCCGGGACGTCGAGATCGTCGACGACTACACCGTCACCCTGCACTTCTACGAGCCCACCCCGGGGTGGTTCAACCCCTTCGTCGGCGGCTTCAAGGGCGGCATTCTGCCTGAACACATCATGAAGGACTATGTCGGCGAACGCGCGCGTGAGGCGCCGTTCAACCTGGCGCCGATCGGCACCGGGCCGTACAAGGTGGTCGAGTTCCGGCCGGGCGACGTCGTGCTCTTCGAAATCAACGAGCACTTCCGCGAGCCGGACAAGCCGTACTTCCAGCGCATCGAGTGGAAGGGCGGCGGCGATCCCACGTCTGCGGGCCGTGCCGTACTCCAGACGGGGGAGGCAGATTTCGCCTGGAACCTGCAAGTGGACAAGCAGGTGCTTGAATCGCTTGAGCGGGGAGGACTGGGAAGCATCCTGGTTACTCCGTGGGCCAGCGCTGAGCAGATCATGGTCAACTTCGCGGACCCCACCGTCGAGGTCAACGGCGCGCGGTCCGAGCCGTCCACAACCCATCCGTTCTTCAGTGACCCACGTGTGCGTCAGGCTCTCGCCCTGGCGTGCGATCGCCAGACGATCAGCGAGGTGCTGTACGGCGAGACCGGCACGCCGACCGCCAACGTCCTGAACGCGCCGCCGCAGTTCGTCTCGCCGAACACCTCGTTCCGGTACGACCTCGAGGAAGCCGGCCGGCTGCTCGACGAGGCGGGCTGGGTGAAGAACGGCGCCTACCGGGAGAAAGACGGCCGGAGGCTGACGGTCGTCTTCTCGACGACCGTGAACCCCGTGCGCCAGCGGGAGCAGGAGATCCTGAAGGCGAGCTGGGAGCAGTTGGGTATTCAGACCGAACTCAAGGCCGTCGAATCCAGCGTCTTCTTCTCCACGGACGCCGGCAACCCGGACACCTACAGCCACTTCTACTGTGATCTCCTCATGTACACCAACGGTCCGACGAGCCCGTATCCGCTCGACTACATGGCCACCTTCAAGTCCGACGATCCGGACAACGACCTGGCGCAGAAGGCCAACAACTGGTCCGGGCGCAACTTCCACCGGTGGGTCAATGAGGAGTTCAACCAGCTCTACCAACAGGCGACCACCGAGCTCGATCCGAACCGCCAGGCTGAGCTGTTCATCGCCATGAACGACTTGGTGGTGAACGAGGTCGTGCGGATCCCCCTGGTGCACCGCTCCGGGGCCGACGCCGTCTCCTCCCGGCTCAAAGGGATCCAGCCGTCGACCTTCGAGCCGACGGGCTACGACATCGAGAACTGGTACTTCGAGGAATAGTCGATCCGGGGCGGTGCCCCGTGGCCCCCCCCCCGCCCCCGCCAACACCCCAAACCACCTCCGCATACCACCCCCCGGCACC
>NZ_JADGHZ010000194.1 GCF_019683595.1 Sphaerobacter sp.
TGAAGGGGCTGGGAACTGGACGTCCCGCGGGTGCCGACCCGGGCGTGGCCATCGTAGCCCCTTCAGTGGGCTTACCCACTATTCAGCCCGGCGGCTTTAGCCCCGGGCACGCGCCGAGGTGCGGGATCCGTCGCGCCACCCATCCCGAGGCACGAACCCGGCGCCGGAACCGTTCCGCCACCTATCCCGGGCACGGGCTACCGCACGACGATCCTTCCACCACCCACCTCGGATCCGGTCGGCGGCCGCCTGAGCCGGCTCAGGCGGGCGGGAGACGGAGCGGCGGGAATGCCAGCGTGTTGCGTCGATGTCCTTGTTGGGAGAGAGGCTGGGCTGAGGGCCGGTGTCACAGCGAGGCCGGCGGTTGCGACCGCCGCAGGGAGACGCATAACAAAGCGGCGGCCGTGGCCGCCGCCGTCCAAGCTCCGACCCTAGTGCCCGGCCGCTTCGGTCGCCAGGCTCTCGCCAACCGGAGCGGCGCGGCCGTCGTGGGATGGTGAGCCGTTGTCGAGGTAGTAGGTGAGGCTCTGCAGGGCGCTGACCGGGTCGATCTCACGCACCCAGACCGACTCCGGCACCTTCAGGATCACCGGGGCGTAGTTGAGGATCGCCCGCACCCCGCCGGCGATCATCCGGTCGGCCACGTCCTGCGCCGCGGCCGCCGGAACGGCCACGATGCCGATCTTGATCCCCATCTCCTGGATGACCCGCGTCAGCTCAGCCTCGTCCAGGACTACGGTGCCGTTCACCTGCTGGCCGATGTGCTCCGGGTTGCGGGCGAAGATCGCCGCGATGCGGAACGCGTTCGGTTCGAAGCCCCGGTAGTGGGCGATGGCCTGTCCCAGGTGGCCGAAGCCGGCCAGCGCCACGTCCCACTGGCGATCCAGCTTGAGGATGTGGGCGATCTCTTCCGCCAGCCGGGCGACGTCGTAGCCCTTGCCCTGCTTGCCGAACTTACCGAAGTAGGAGAGGTCCCGGCGGATCTGGGCCGCCGTCACCCCAATGCGCTCGCCCAACTCCTCGGACGAGATACTCGTTACGCCCGCGCTCAGCATCTGCTTGAGCGTGCGCTCGTAGATCGGCAGCCGCCGAATCACGATGTCGGGAATCCCACCGCGTCTCATCCGTTACGTCTCCGCGCGGGGACCGCTCACACCGGCCGCAACGCCACGGCCAGGGGCTCGAACCGCCGGTTCGATCCAACGCGCGAGCCACCCGCGTCCATGCCTCCGACGACGGTCGACAACGAATCCCTCGATTCGTCCGATGAGCGCCAGCATAATGCTACCATTCATGCTGAAAACCGGTCAACGTGCCGGGTTTCGCTCACCTGCTTCCGCCTGCTGCCGGCGCAGCCAGACAACCACCGCCTCCCGGCTTCGATCGATTTCCGGTAGGCTCTCCCATAGCCGGTCGATCAATCCCGCGACCGGGGCCGAGGTCTCCGGCCCGCCGACCCACAGCCCGACGCGTGGCGTGGACTCCCGCCCACGCCGCTCAGGCAGCCGCTCGATGAGGCCGCCCTGCCCGTCGACAGCGTAGATGTTGAACGGCCCGAGATCCACGTCCGTGATCGCCAGTTCGAAATTGGCGTCGCGCTCCAGGCGGTCGATCAGCCGCGCACAGAGGTCGAGGGCCTGCTCCTGTGAGAGGTCCGGTCCCGGGCCGGGCTTTTCGTTGTCCAGTGCTCGCTCCAGATAGTCACGGCCAAGGAGCATCCGCGTGGACCAGCGGCGTACCACGGCGGGGTCACGCACCCACTCCGACGTCTCCCAGGTGGAGACGGCCTGCGGGTCGATCGCCTCGCCGCGGAAAACCGCCTGATAAGCCGCGACCAGATCGGCCCCCGGTGGCAGGAGGAAGAAGCTGCGGCTCGCCACCAGGATACGCCGGTAGCCGGGTGTCTGCACCAATTGCAGCCAGGCGCGCACGAACGCCGGCCCGCCCATCCCCGCCTGGCGGAGCAACCGGTTGAGCGACCGCCAGACCTCGGGCAGGTCGCCCTGGCTCGCGGCACGCGCCACCAGCTCCTGGGTGGCCAGTGGGGGGAGGGTCGCCTCACCCAACTGGCGCAGGCATGAGACCAGGGTGCGCCGTGCCTCGATCGATAGCTCGAACAGCTCATCCCGCACGGGCGGGCCGATGCCGAGCATATCGAGGTACCGGCCCAGGTCGGCGTCAAGGAGCGTCACGTCGCGCTCGAGCCGCACGAACTCGTCGATGCCGACCCCAAGCACTTCAGCGATCTTGGCCAGGACCGTGAAGCTGGGGAGCGTCTGGCTTCGCTCGAGTCGACTCAGGTGCGACGCTGAGATGTCCGCCTGTGCAGCCAACGCATCGAGAGTCATTCCCCGCTCTTGCCGTAAGCGGCGGATCGCCGGGCCGATCCGCTGCCGTTGTACCGGCTGCCTCTGCACCACTGTTGTACTCCCCATCTGTCATGCCGCCGCCCCTCGTACCCAAATGGGCACGTAACCGGCGGGCTGAATCCGCCAACGACCAGGGGCAAGAACTGCCCCCTCAGTGCTTCCATCCAAGTACCGGCCGGGCTAGTGACGGCATTTTGGATGCCGCGGAAATCATGACTGCACGCCCCGCCTCTCGACTGCCACGGTGCTCTGCGCCCCGCACCCACGGCCCCCTCAGAATTTTCGCACTATTCTGAACCAATTCTTTACCATCTCTTGACAACAGATCAGAATCAGTCTAGACTGGGCCACGTTAGGAGGAGAACATGTATAGCGCACCACAGCAATGCCCAACCTGCGGTTCCGCCCTTCAGATCCAGGAGCTGGCCTGTCCTACCTGCTCTACGATCGTCCGTGGCCGGTGGGCTGCCAGCCCCTTCAGCCGGCTGACCGACGATCAGCAGACCTTCCTGCTGCTCTTCGTACGCAGCCGCGGCAACCTCAGTGACGTCGAGCGAACCCTCGGCGTCTCATACCCGACGGTCCGCGGCAAGCTCGAAGACATCATTGCGGCGCTGGAAGAGCCACAGCCCGAGCCGGAGCCCGAACCGGCACCCGAGCCGGCGCCCGCCCCCGCGCCTTCCACGGAACGCGAGAAGATCCTCGAACGAATTGCCCGGGGCGAGTTGACGGTCGACGAAGGAATGGCGCAGCTCCGCCGCCTCCAATCCGGCGGGAGCACTCGTTAGCGGCGCGGTCGGCACCCATCGGTGCAGTCCACGCGAATCGGGAGATGAGATGATCGCACTACGCGACCAGGTCTCCGGCGCTAATCGTATACCCTTCCTGGCGCTCCTGGGGGCCAACGCCATCTCGCTGGTCGGCACACGCGTCACCCAGATCGCCCTCCCCTGGTTCGTGCTCCAGACGACCGGGAGCGCCGCCAAGACCGGCATCGTCGGCTTCACCGAGATGCTGCCGGTCATCATCGCCTCCTTCTTCGGCGGCACCCTGGTCGACCGCATCGGCTTCAAGAACGGCAGCGTCGTCTCCGATCTCCTCGCCGGGATCACCATCGCGCTCGTCCCCGCGCTGCACCACACCGTCGGCCTGGCGTTCTGGCAACTCCTGGTGCTCGTCTTCCTCGTAGGGTTGTTCTCCACCCCCGGCATGACCGCGCGCCAGAGCCTGGTGCCCGACCTGGCGGAGCTGGCCGGACTGCCGTTGGAGCGGGCCAACGCCGCCTACCAGGCGATCCCGCGGCTCTCGCTCCTGCTCGGCCCGGCGCTCGGCGCGGCCCTGATCTCCCTGGTGGGCCCCAGCCAGGCCCTCTGGCTCGACGCCGCCGGCTATCTCTTGTCAGCGGGCATCGTGCTGATCGGCGTCCGCGTGCCGCGCAGCCAGCCTGCGGGGAGCAAGTCGTCGTCGCGCTACCTCGATGAGCTGCGCGAGGGGCTTGCGTTCGTCCGCCAGAACAGCCTGGTCCGCACGATGATCACGGTGATGCTGGTGATCAGCATCGTCGACATGCCCCTCTTCTCCGTCGTCCTGCCCGTCTACGCGGACCGCGTCCTCGGCAGCGTCGTCGCGCTGGGTACCATCGTCAGCGTCTTCGGCGCCGGCGCGCTGGCCGGGGTCCTCGCGTACGGCGCCATCGGGCACAAGCTGCCGCGGCGGCCCACGCTGGTGATCGCCTTCGCCGCGTGCTGCCTCTCGCTCACTCCGCTCGCTCTGGAAGCGCCCCTCTGGGTGATCGCAACCTGTGTGGCGGTAGAGGGCGTCATCTCGGCACCCATCAACCCCCTGGCGATGACCCTGCTTCAGGAGGCAACCCCCGCAGAACTGCGCGGGCGCGCCTTCGGACTGGTTACCGCCCTCGGCCTGGCGGTCTCCCCGCTGGGGCTGCTGATGGCCGGCTACATCGTCGACTACGCTGGGCTGCTCCCCATGCTCGGCCTGATCGCGGTCTCCTACCTGGCCGCCGCCGCCGTGTGTGGGACGGCCCCCGCCTTCCGCAACCTCAGCCCGCCGGCGGCACTGGAGCCCACGCCGGTGGTATCGACGGCCGACACCAGCTCCCGCCAAGTGGCGGGCTACCAGGAAGGAATCAGCCGATGAGCACGAGCGAACAGCGCGTCGCCGTGTCCAAGGTGGACGTCGTGAAGATCGACGGCACCGAGGGTGACCTGCGGATTACCTGGGCCGAGCGGGACGACATCCTGGTCCGCGGCGACTACGTCGAGACCAAGAAAGACGACGACCGGGTGGAGATCACCTGGCAGTCCGCCACCGCGGCCAATGCCCTGACCTCCATCCTCGGCATCGGCACCGGATCGCCCGTCACGGTCGAACTGCCGCAGAGCATTCGCCGCACCGAGATCACCCTGCGGGCCGGCGACCTGGTACTCGCCGGCCCGCGGGGCAGGGTGCACGCGCGGGTCGATCGGGGCGATACCAGCGTCGACGGCGGCGACGGCGAGATCGAGATGAAACTCGGCGGCGGCACGATCCGCGTCGAACGCTTCACCGGCACGGTCGACGCCAGCTCCGGCGCGGGCGACGTCAAGCTGACGAACGTGACCGGGAAAGTGGTGGTCAAAGCCGGTGCCGGGGACGTCCTGGTCCAGGGCGGCACCGGTCCGGTGGATCTCAAGCTCGGCGCCGGAGATGCCGTGGTGGACGAACGCGACTGCGACAACCTGACGATCAAGCTCGGGACCGGCGATGCGATCGTCCGCAGCGGCACGAGCGCCGCAACGAGCATCCAGAACGGCCTGGGCGACATCGTGTGCCGTACCGTTCTCGGCATGGGCGAGCACAGCTTCACCACCGGCGCGGGCGACATCACGGTCGCCGTGCAGCGCGACCTCCGCGCGCGGATCGAGGTCATCACCGGCCGGGGCCAGATTGAGAGCGAAATCCCGCTCGTGAGCGTCGGCAAGCGTGGGCCGAAGAGCGTGCTCGGCCGCCGGCTGGTGGGGAGCATCGGCGACGGCGAAGACCGCGCCGAGATCCGCATCCGCGCCGTGCGCGGCGACGTGGACCTCCGCTGGCTCACGGGGACCGGCGCGCGCTCCGTCATCCCGACACGACCGGCGACGCCACCGCCCCCGACGCCGGAGCCACCGGCGTCCCCGGCAACGCCGGCGCCGCCCGAGGCACCCGAATCACCCGTGTCGGTCGATGCGTCCGCGTCCGACATGGACGTGATCCCACTGGGTCCACCCGCCGCTGACGCACCGCGCACCGACGAGAGCGAATTCGAGAACTATCAGCGCGTCATCCTGAGCGAGCTGGCGGCCGGCACACTCACCGTCACCGAGGCCGAGCGCCTGCTTGACGCGCTGGCCCAGCGGCACCAGAGCCAGCACACGACCGTGTAGCGCACCACGATCGAGCGAGCGCACTGATCCCGGAGCCGCGCGCAGACCGCCGCGGCTCCGCCAGGGATCCTATGTCCTCCGAAAAGAGCGACTACCCGAAGCACAACGGAGCCGCGCGACCGCTTTGCACCGTCCGGCCCGAGGCCGCCGTCCTGACAACGACCAGCACAACGAAGGGACTGAGCCATGCAATCCGATCCGTGGGTGAACCTGAAGCTAGCCGCGTCATGTTGGCAAGATCGCCACGACGCCGCCGAGCACTGGCGGACCGTCCGCGACCTCAACCCACCCCCACCCTGGCCCAGCCGCCTCGCCGCCCTCACCACCGGCGCCCGCACCGCCCTACGC
>NZ_JADGHZ010000032.1 GCF_019683595.1 Sphaerobacter sp.
GGTGATCGCCGCCGTCGTCGTCGTCTTCCCGTGGTCGACGTGCCCGATCGTCCCAATGTTCACATGCGGCTTCGTCCGCTCAAACTTCTGCTTCGCCACGGCAACTCTCCTCCAGTCCCTGCGGGCAACCGCCTCTCGGCCGCCCCTGCCGTCCTAGTCGCGCTGGGCCTTCGCCTTCATCTCCGCTGCCAGGTTCTCCGGCACCGGCTCATAGTGATCGAACTCCATGCTGTAGGTCGCCCGGCCCTGGGTCATCGACCGAAGGTCCGTGGCATAGCCGAACATGGACGCGAGAGGAACGAAGGCGCGAATCACCTGGGCGCCGGCCCGCATCTCCATGCCCTCGATCCGACCGCGACGGGCATTCAGGTCACCCATCACGTCGCCCATGAACTCCTCGGGGGTCGTGACTTCAACCTTCATGTACGGCTCGAGCACGACCGACCCGGCACGCCGCACGCCCTCCTTGAGCGCCATCGACGCGGCGATCTTGAACGCCATCTCGGACGAGTCAACCTCGTGATACGACCCGTCAACGAGCACCGCCTTCAGGTCGACGATCGGGTGCCCGGCCTCGCCGCCCGACTCCATCGCCTCGCGGATACCGGCTTCGACCGCCGGGATGTACTCCTTCGGTACCACGCCGCCGACGATGCGGTCCTCGAACACGAAGCCCTCGCCGCGCGGGAGCGGCTCAAGCTCCAGCCAGACGTGCCCGTACTGGCCGCGACCGCCCGTCTGCCGCACGAAGCGCCCTTCGACCCGGACCGGCTTCGCGATGGTCTCCTTGTAGGCCACCTGCGGCTTGCCGATGTTCGCGCCGACCCGGAATTCACGCAGCATTCGGTCGACGATCACCTCGAGATGCAACTCGCCCATGCCGCGGATGATTGTCTGCCCGCTGTCGGGGTCGGTGCTAACCTGGAAGGTCGGGTCCTCTTCGGCCAGTCGCGACAGCGCGATGCCCATCTTGTCCTGGTCAGCGCGCGTCTTCGGCTCGACCGCCACCGCGATCACCGGCTCCGGGAACTGGATCGCCTCCAGCAGGATGGGCTTATCCGCGTCGCACAGCGTATCGCCGGTGAACGTCTCCTTCAGGCCGATGATGGCGCAGATGTCGCCCGCCGATACCTCCGACACTTCCTCCCGGTGGTTTGCGTGCATCCGAAGGAGGCGGCCGACGCGCTCGCGGACCCCCTTCGTCGAGTTGTAGACGTACGTGGCTGACTGAAGGCGACCGGAGTAGACGCGGACATAAGCCAGGCGGCCGACGTGCGGGTCCGCCACGATCTTGAACGCGAGCGCCGCCAGCGGCTGGCCCTCGTCCACGGTGCGCACTTCCTCCTCGCCCGTCTTCGGGTTGGTGCCCCGGACCGGCGGGATGTCCGCCGGAGACGGGAGGTAGTCGACGATGGCGTCGAGCATGCGCTGTACGCCCTTGTTCTTGAGCGCGGAGCCGCACAGCACCGGGACCAGTTCACCCGAGATGGTCGCCGCGCGCAGCGCCGCCTTCAGCTCCTCGACGCTGAGTTCCTCACCTTCGAGGTAGCGCAGCGTGAGCTCTTCGTTCGTCTCGGCGATCTGCTCGACGAGTTCCTGCCGGGCCTGCTCGACCGCCTCCTGCATGTCGGCAGGGACGTCCACCACGTCGATCTGCTGGCCCAGGTCATCCCGGTAGATGTACGCCTGGCGGGTGAGCAGGTCGATGAGACCAACGAAGTCCGCCTCACTGCCGATCGGCAACTGGACGACCGCCGGCTTGGCCTTGAGGCGATCCTTGATCATCTCGACCGTGCGGGCGAAATTCGCGCCCGTGCGGTCCATCTTGTTGACGAAGCAGATGCGCGGCACGTGGTACTTGTCGGCCTGCCGCCACACGGTCTCCGACTGCGGCTCGACACCCGCAACCGCGTCGAACACGACAACGCCGCCGTCGAGCACGCGCAGCGAGCGCTCGACCTCCACGGTGAAGTCCACGTGGCCGGGCGTGTCGATGATATTGATCCGGTGATCACGCCAGAAGCAGGTGGTTGCCGCCGAGGTGATGGTAATGCCCCGCTCGCGCTCCTGCTCCATCCAGTCCATGGTGGCGGAGCCCTCATGGGTCTCCCCGGGCCGGTGAACGCGCCCGGTGTAGAACAGGATGCGCTCGGTCGTGGTCGTCTTACCCGCGTCGATGTGCGCGATGATCCCGATGTTGCGGGTCCTCGCCAGCTCCACACGCTGCTGCTGAGCTGTCTGCGTTACAGTGGTACTCATGATCTATAGTGTCGTCTCTCTGTCCGCCCCGGCGTCCGGCGCCGAAACGAGGCTGTTACCAACGATAGTGCGAGAACGCTCGGTTCGCCTCCGCCATGCGGTGGGTATCATCCCGCCGCTTGATCGTGGCACCGGTGTTGTTCGCCGCGTCAATCAACTCGGCGGCCAACTTCTCGGCCATTGAGCGCCCCGTGCGAGCACGCGCCGACTGGAGCAACCAGCGAATCGCCAGCGACAACCGCCGGGCCGGCTCGATCTGGATCGGAACCTGATAGGTCGCGCCACCCACGCGCCGCGGCTTGACCTCGAGCACGGGGGTCGCGTTGCGGATCGCCTGCTGGAACACCTCGACGGGATCACGCCCCGTGCGCTGCTGGATGATGTCCAGCGCGTCGTACACGATGCGCTCGGCCAAACCCTTCTTGCCGCGCTGCATCACCTTGTTGATGAAGCGCTGCACCAGCTCGCTGCCGTACCGCGCGTCGGGGGGGATTTCCCGTCGAACGACCTTGGCCCGTCTCGGCATCTGTCTGTCGCCTCCCGCGTACCCGATGTGGCGCGCGCGCCACTCATCCATCGCCCGGACTCGCCACGCGGCGGCCCGTGGAGCACTCACCACCCCGGCACCACCCAAGGCGCCAGAGGCATTTCGGCTGCTGATCACACGAAAAAGCGGTCAGCACGCGTTGCACGTCGTGAGGCCGCTTTCGTACCGAACGATCTAACCGAAGACCTCGGCAGCGTCGGAGTTACCGCGCCGAAGCGTAGCCCCGCCGCTGCCTAGGACTTCTGCCTTTTGGCTCCGTACTTCGACCGCCCCTGCTTGCGGTTTTCCACACCGCGGGCATCCAGAGCACCCCGAATGATGTGGTACCGCACCCCGGGCAGATCCTTGACGCGACCACCCCGGATCAGCACCGTCGAGTGCTCCTGGAGGTTATGCCCCTCGCCCGGAATGTACGCCGTCACTTCCATACCGTTGCTCAGGCGCACACGGGCGATCTTGCGGAGCGCCGAGTTGGGCTTCTTCGGCGTCATCGTGCGGACCTGGGTGCACACCCCACGCTTCTGGGGCGACCCCTTACCGCGCCGCAGACGACCAGCATACCGGCCCAGCGCGTTGTTGGTGTAGCGCAGCGCCGGCGCCTTGGTCTTCTTGATGACCCGCTTCCGCCCTTTTCGGACCAACTGGTTGATCGTCGGCACGTCCGTTACCCCTTCTCAAGACAGCCGTTCTCATCGGGTCGCCGTGCTCTGAGGAGGTGGGCTCCTCAGCTGCGGCGTCGGCTGTCCTTGAGGAAGTCTCTTCCTCACTGGAGTGGCCGTCCGTGGACGGCCACAAGCACACAGTCTAGCAAGCAACCCGCGACCTGTCAAGGAAACACGCGCGGGTTGCGCGGTCGCGGGGAGCGGGGAGGACTACTCCTCCCCGCCCTCGCCTTCGTCGGCGTCGCTCTCCGCCTCAGCCTCCGGCTCCGCCGACACCGAGGCGGGTTCGTCGCCCATACCGGCCGGCAACTGCGCCTCGGGCACGTCAGCCACGGCCACGCCGGTCGATGCCGGCAGGGCGGACGCCTGACCCTCAAGCTGCTCCTCGACCTCTTCGATCGAGGCCGGCTCGTGCAGTTGCTCCTCCTGCATCGCGGCCAGCGTCGCCTCGTCGGGCGCCGTCAGCCCCTCAGCCTTGCGCTTGCGCGCCCAGAACCCGGAGCCGGCCGGGATCAGCTTGCCGATGATGACGTTCTCCTTCAGGCCGCGCAGGTAGTCGACCTTGCCATGGATCGCGGCCTCGGTCAGCACCCGCGTGGTCTCCTGGAAGGAGGCCGCCGACAGGAAGCTCTCGGTGGCCAGCGACGCCTTGGTGATGCCGAGCAGCACCTGCTGTGCCGTCGCCGGCTCGCCACCCTCGGCGATGATCTCCTCGTTGATCCGGTTGAAGGTGAACCGGTCGATCAACTCGCCGACCAGCAGGTCGGTGTCGCCCGGATCCTCCACCGCAACCTTCCGCAGCATCTGGCGCACGATGACCTCGATGTGCTTGTCGTTGGTCACCACGCCCTGCGACTTGTAGACCTTCTGCACCTCGTCGACCAGATAGCGCTGCACGGCGGCGCGCCCCATGGTCTGGAGGATCTGCTGCGGGTCGAGGCTCCCGTCGGTCAACTGCGTCCCGGTTGTCACCGAGTCACCGTCGTTGACCCGGATGTGGGCCGACGCCGGCACCTGATACTCGGTCGTCTGCGTCTCCTCGTGGCGCAGGACGAACTCCTGCCCGTCGAGGAAGACGACACCGTCCATGCTGGCGACCACCGGGTCGCCCTCGACGCCCTCGGGCGGCGAGGCCAGCACCTGCCCGACCGCGACGGTCTCGCCGTCGGCCACCAGCACCTGGTAGCCCTCCGGCAGGGCCAGCACGTCGGTCACGATCTCCTCGCGGCTGAGCAGGATGCGGCGGCCCGTCTCGTCCTCGACGATGTGCACCACACCGTCGTGCTCCGCCAGGATCGCCTTCCCCTTCGGCTCGCGGGCCTCGAAGAGCTCCTCCACGCGCGGGAGACCCGTCGTGATGTCCTCACCCGCGACACCACCGGTGTGGAAGGTCCGCATCGTCAACTGCGTGCCGGGCTCACCGATGCTCTGGGCGGCGATGATACCGACCGCCTCGCCCAGCTCGACGAGCTGGCCGCTGGCCAGGTTCCGCCCGTAGCAGTAGCGGCAAACGCCGTGCTCCGCCTCGCACTGCATCGGCGTGCGCACATCCACACGCGGGATGCCGCGCGCCACCAGATCCCGGGCGATCGACTCGGTGATCTCCCCGTTGCGCTCGACCAAGACCTCGCCGGTGTTCGGATCGACCACCGGCTGCGCCGCCATCCGGCCGACGACCCGCCCGATGAAGGACTCGGTGTCCGGCATCGAGTCGACCTCGATGCGCATGCCCTCTTCGGTGCCGCAGTCGTCCACCGTGACGATCACGTCCTGAGCCACGTCGACCAAGCGCCGCGTCAGGTAACCGGAGTCAGCCGTGCGCAACGCGGTGTCGGCCAGACCCTTCCGCGCACCGTGCGTGGAGATGAAGTACTCCAGCACGCTCAGGCCTTCGCGGAAGTTCGACCGGATCGGGAGGTCGATGATCTTCCCACCCGGGTCGAGCATCAGGCCGCGCATACCGGCCATCTGGCTGATCTGGTTGATGTTACCCTTCGCCCCCGATGTACTCATCATGTACAGGGCGTTGTTGGCACCAAGTCCGGCCTCGACGGCCTTCGCCAACTCGTCGCGGGCGTCGTTCCAGATGTTGACCACCTCGCGGTGCCGCTCGGCGTCGGTGATCAGACCGCGGCGGTACTGGCGCTCGACCTCTTCGACCTTGGCGTCGGCCGCGGCGATGATGGCTTCCTTGCTCTCCGGAATGTGGACGTCCGTCAGCCCGATCGTCAGGCCGCCCTTGGTCGCGTAGTTGAAGCCGATCGTCTTGATGTTGTCCGCCATTTCGGCGGTGGCCTCCGGCCCGAGCTCGCGGTAGCACGCGGCAACCAGCCGGCGCAGCGCCTTCCGGTCCATCGTCTCGTTCCAGAAGCCGAGCTCGTCCGGGATGACCTCGTTCAGCAGCACCCGGCCGACCGTGGTGTCGACCAACTGCGGGCCGGAGCCGTTCAGATCCAGACGCACCTTGATCTGCGCCTGCAAGTCGACCACGCCGGTACGGTAGGCCAGCTCGACCTCGTGCGGCCCGGAGAAGACCTTTCCTTCGCCGCGCGCGCCCGGCCGGGGCTGCGTCATGTAGTAGCAACCCAAGACGATGTCCTGGGTCGGCGTGATCACCGGGTCGCCGTCCGACGGGTCGAGCAGGTTGCGGGTCGAGAGCATACGCTCCCGCGCCTCCTGCTGCGCCGCCGCCGACAGCGGCACGTGCACGGCCATCTGGTCACCGTCGAAGTCAGCGTTGAACGCCGCGCAGACCAACGGGTGCAACTGGATGGCCGAGCCCTCGATCAGCTTGACCTCGAACGCCTGGATACCCAGCCGGTGCAGCGTCGGCGCCCGATTCAGCAGCACCAGATAGTCGGCGATGACCTGCTCCAGCACGTCCCACACGTGCGGGTCGACCCGCTCGACCAGTCGCTTGGCGGCCTTGATGTTGTGGGCGTAGCCCTGGGCCACCAACTTCTGCATCACGAACGGCTTGAACAGCTCCAGCGCCATCCGCTTGGGCAGACCGCACTGGTGCAGCTTGAGATCCGGGCCGACCACGATCACTGAGCGGCCCGAGTAGTCGACCCGCTTACCCAGCAGGTTCTGGCGGAACCGGCCCTGCTTGCCCTTGAGCATGTCGGACAGGCTCTTGAGCTTGTGCTTGCCGCTGCCCGACACCACACGGCCGCGCCGCCCGTTGTCGATCAGCGCGTCCACCGCCTCCTGGAGCATGCGCTTCTCGTTGCGCACGATGATGTCCGGCGCGCCCAGCTCCAGCAGTCGCTTCAGCCGGTTGTTCCGGTTGATGACGCGGCGGTACAGGTCATTCAGGTCGGACGTCGCGAAGCGCCCACCGTCGAGCTGCACCATCGGGCGCAGATCCGGCGGGATCACCGGCAAGACCGTGAAGATCATCCACTCCGGCCGGTTACCGCTCTTGCGCAGCGCCTCGACGACGCGCAGTCGCTTCGCAGCCTTCTTGCGCCGCTGGCCGCTGACCGAGTGGATCTCCTGGCGCAGCTCGGCCGAGAGCTTGTCCAGGTCCATCTTGGACACGACCTCGTAGACGGCCTCGGCGCCCATCCCGGCCTTGAACACGCCGGGCGCCAGCTCCATGGCCTCGCGGTACTGCGTCTCGGTCAGCACCTGCAGCGGCTTGAGCTCGCTGATCGCGCGGACCATCGACTCAGCCTCAGCCCGCAGCGCCTGCTTCTGCTGCTCGTACTCCTGGACGATCTGGCGCGTCTGCTCGTCGGCGTCGTACTGAAGCTGATCCTGCTCCGCCTCCGCGAGCGCCTGACCACTAGTCACATCGTGCTCGGCCTGGCGCTCCAGCTCCTCACGCTCTTCGTTGACGGCCTCGGAGAGGGCCCGGAGCCGATCCTCGTTGACCGCCTCCCCTTCGCGCACGATCGTGCGCCCGCGGAAGACGATCTCCTCCGGCGCGGCCTCGCCGAGCAGGCCCTCCAGCCGCTCGCGAACCGCCGTCGCCTCCCGGTCCAGCTCTTCCTTCTGCTCGGCCAGGCGCTGCTCGACCGACTGACCCAGGGACTCCGCCCCGGCCCGCAGGTGCGACAGCTCCGCCTCGATCGCCGACGTAATGTCGGCAGTCCGAGCCTCGAGCTCGCGGTCGAGCTCCGCCAGCTCGGCTTCCAGCTCCTCATAGATCTCGCGGATCAGCGCCTCGCGCTTCTCCTCGTCGACCTCGGTCACGAGATAGGAGGCGAAGTAGAGCACGCGCTCCAGGTTGCGCGGCGAGATGTCGAGGAGCAGGCCGAGGCGGCTCGGCGTGCCCTTCACGTACCAGATGTGCGCCACCGGCGCGGCCAGCTCGATGTGGCCCATGCGTTCGCGCCGGACCTTGGAGCGGGTCACCTCGACGCCGCACTTGTCGCAGATCGTGCCGGCGTGGCGCACCCGCTTGTACTTGCCGCAGTAGCACTCGAAGTCGCGGGTCGGTCCGAAGATCCGCTCGCAGAACAACCCGCCGTGCTCCGGCCGCAGCGTCCGGTAGTTGATGGTCTCGGGCTTGGTGACCTCGCCGTGCGACCAACTCCGGATCGCCTCCGGCGAAGCCAGGCTAATGCGAATCGCGTCGAAGTCGTTGACGTCAAGCCCCTGATGCGAGTCTCGCGACCGCCTGCCAATGCTCATCGTCTGCATGATTCGTCGCTCACCAGTCCCACTAATCCTCGGACCGCTCGAACCCGCTCAGATTGATCCGATCGAGATTCGTCAGCAAGTCGCGCGAGGTATCCTCGGCAAAGTCGATCGTTTCCTCGTCCTCGTTGATGACCTCGACCGAGAGGCCCAGGCTTCGCAGCTCCTTGACGAGAACCTTGAACGACTCGGGCACACCGGCCTCCACGATCGGCTCGCCCTTCACGATCGCCTCGTACGTCTTGACACGGCCCACGACGTCGTCCGACTTGACCGTGAGCATCTCCTGGAGCGTGTAGGCCGCGCCGTACGCCTCCAGCGCCCAGACCTCCATCTCGCCGAAGCGCTGCCCGCCGAACTGTGCCTTACCGCCCAGCGGCTGCTGCGTGACCAGCGAGTAGGGGCCCGTGGACCGGGCGTGGATCTTGTCCTCCACCAGGTGGGCCAGCTTCATCATGTACATCACGCCCACCGTCACCGGCCGGTCGAACTTCTCGCCGGTGCGCCCGTCGTACAGGTCGACCTTGCCGTCGCTCGGCAAGCCGGCCCGCTCCAGCATCTCCCGGATCTGGTACTCCTTCGCCCCGTCGAACACCGGCGAGGCGATCTTGAGCCCGAGCGCGGCCGCTGCCCAGCCCAGATGCGTCTCCAGCACCTGACCGATGTTCATACGCGACGGAACGCCGATCGGGTTCAGCACGATGTCCACCGGCGTGCCGTCAGGCAGGTAGGGCATGTCCTCGATCGGCAGGATGCGCGAGATCACGCCCTTGTTGCCGTGCCGCCCGGCCATCTTGTCGCCCTCGGAGATCTTCCGCTTCTGGGCGATCATGACGCGGACCATCTCGTTGACGCCGGCCGGCAATTCGTGATCGCTGCCGTCCTCACGCTTGAAGCGCTTGACGTCGATCACCTTGCCGTGCACGCCGTGCGGCACCCGCAGGCTCGTGTCCTTCACCTCGCGGGCCTTCTCACCGAAGATCGCGCGCAGCAGCCGCTCCTCCGCGGAGAGTTCGGTCTCACCCCGCGGCGTCACCTTACCGACCAGGATGTCGTTCGGCCGCACCTCGGCGCCGATCCGGATGATCCCGTTCTCGTCGAGGTTCGCCAGGCTGTCCTCACCGACGTTCGGGATATCCCGCGTGATCTCTTCCGGGCCGAGCTTGGTATCCCGCGCCTCCGTCTCGTACTTCTCGATGTGGATCGAGGTGTAGACGTCGTCGCGGACCAGCCGCTCGGAGATCAGGATGGCGTCCTCGAAGTTGCCACCCTCCCACGACATGAACGCGGCCAGGACGTTCTGACCCAGTGCCAGTTCGCCGTTGTCGGTGCTCGACGAGTCGGCGATGATCTGGCCCGGCTCGACGCGATCACCCTTGTTGACGCTCGGCCGCTGGTTGATGCACGTGTCCTGGTTCGAGCGAATGAACTTCCGCAGCTTGTAGACCCGCTCGGTGCCGTCGTCCTCGCGCACCGTGATGGCGCGGCCCGTGACCGAGGTCACCACACCCGCCTTCTCGGCCACGACGACCTGGCCCGAGTCGCGCGCTGCCTGGTACTCCACACCGGTGCCGACGATCGGCGCCTGCGGCCGCAGCAGCGGCACGGCCTGGCGCTGCATGTTGGCACCCATCAGCGCCCGGTTCGCGTCGTCATGCTCAAGGAACGGGATGAGCGCCGCCGCCACCGACACCAACTGCTTCGGCGACACGTCCATGTAGTCGATCCGCTCCGGCGGCTCGGACACGAACCCGTCGCCGTAGCGCGCCGAAACGCGGTCCTCGATGAACTCGGAGCGCTCGTTCAGCGGCGCGTTCGCCTGGGCGATGACGAACTGATCCTCCCGGTCGGCGGACAGGTACTCGATCTGGTCGCTGACGAACGGGACAATGCGCACCATCGTGATGCCGGCCTCGGCCAGCCGATCGCGCAGCGCCTCGTCGATCTGCGTGCCCGCCGCGGCCAGGACGTCGCCCGTCTCCGGGTGCTTCACGTCGACCGCCACGGTCCGCCCGATGATCAGCTCCCGATCTTCCTGCGGGTTGAGCTGGCGATAGACCCGGCGATACGGCGTCTCGATGAAGCCGTAGGCGTTGATGCGGCCGTAGGTCGCCAGCGAGCCGATCAGACCGATGTTCGGACCTTCCGGCGTCTCGATCGGGCAGATGCGGCCGTAGTGCGAGTAGTGCACGTCGCGGACGTCGAAGCCGGCCCGGTCCCGGCTCAAACCGCCCGGCCCGAGCGCCGACAGGCGACGCTTGTTGGTCAGCTCTGCCAGCGGGTTGGTCTGGTCCATGAACTGGGAGAGCTGGCTGCCGCCGAAGAACTCGCGAACCGCCGCCATCACGGGCCGCGTCGTGCTGATCAGCCCGTTCGGGGTGACCGTCTCAATATCCTGAATGGTCATCCGCTCCCGGATGCCCCGCTCCAACCGCTGGAGCCCGGTACGGACGTGCATCTGAATCAACTCACCCACCGCGCGCACGCGCCGGTTGCCCAGGTGGTCGATGTCGTCCGGCGAATCCTGCCCGGTATTGACCCGGATCAGCGTCCGCACGACCTCCACCAGGTCCTCGCGCGTCAGCACGCGGGTGTCGAGCCCAATGTCGAGACCCAGCCGCTTGTTCAGCTTGTAGCGCCCGACCTTCGCCAGGTCGTACCGGCGCGGGTTGAAGAAGAGCCCGTCCAAGAGCGACGCGGCGTTCTCCCGCGTCGGCGGGTCGCCCGGCCGCAGGCGCCGGTAAAGCTCGACCTGGGCCTCCTCCCGCGTCTTCGTGGTGTCGCGCTCCAGCGTGCTCTCGATGAAGCGGTGCTCCGGGTCGTCGACGTCCGCGAAGAGCTCCCGGATCTCATCGTCGTCGACGATGCCGATGGCGCGCAGCAGCACGGTCACCGGCAGCTTCCGCTTTCGGTCGACCTTGACCGACAGCACGTTCTTGTTCGACGTCTCGAACTCCAGCCAGGCGCCGCGGCTGGGGATCAGCTTCGCCCCGGCAAGCTGGCGCCCGGTCGTCGGGTCGGTGGTCAGGTCGAAGTAGACACCGGGAGAGCGCACCAACTGCGACACGACCACCCGCTCGGCCCCGTTAATGAGGAAGGTGCCGTGCGGGGTCATGATCGGGAAGTCGCCGAGGAAGACGTCGCTTTCCTTAATCTCTCCGGTTTCGCGGATGATGAGCTGGACCCGAATCCGGAGCGGCGCGGCGTAGGTCATGTCGCGCTCGCGGCAGGTCTCCTCATCGTAGCGCGGCTCGTCAAAGCGATGCTCCAGGAACCGGAGCTCCATCTTGCCGTTGTAGTCGATGATGGGCGAGATCTCTTCGAGGAGCTCGCGCATCCCCTCCGTCTTGAACCACTCAAATGACTCGATCTGGAGCTGCACCAGATTGGGCATCTCCAGAACCGTCGGGATGCTGGCGAAGGAAACCCGGTTAATGCCGAGGTTGGAAAGCACCTGCCTCGTGCCAGCGTCCGGGGCGCCTTGGGACCGGAGAGTTACGGCCATTCACCGCTCCTTTTGTGAGATTGAGAAAAACGGGGTCGCGTAGACTCGGTGCTGCCGGGTCGCCGTTACCGCGGCAGATCACACCGACCGGGTTGACCGCTCGACTCGTGGGTGTGTCGGGAAGACGAAAAGCCGGGAAGGCGGCATCCACCCTCCCGAAGCATCGGATTGTTCGGTCTCAGACCCTGTGTTATCTGACTCATCCGCATGCGCGAGCGACCACCCATCCGCAAACGCCAATTATACGCTGCTGCAGGATGGCTGTCAAGGCCGCTAGCTGTCCTCCCGCGCGAGCTGTCACCCCGCGTCGGATCGCCCCTACGCGGCAGCCACGACCGCACGGGGCGCGTTGATGTGTATCGCCTAGTATACCCCATCCACCCTACCCCGGCCAACCGCCGGCGCCAGGCGTGTACGAGAGGGACGGAGTTCCCCTGGCCGCGTCCCAAAGGCCTCAGTTAGAATCCGGGCGCGGCGATCGCGCGCCGAGCGGCGAGGACGGTGAGGGTCACCACCATGCCACAGGCCAGCCACACGCTCTCTCCCGGGCAGGAGCGCCTGATCATCGCCGTGGACCGCGCCATCTATCACCTGGCACGGCATTGGGTCTGGCTCCTCAACGGGATTGCCGCGCTCTTCGTGGTCCCGCCCCTGATGGCGCCGTACCTTGCCGCCACCGGGCACACGACGGCCGCGAGCTGGATCTACCGCTTCTTCAGCCTGACCTGCCATCAGAAGCCGGAGCACAGCTTCTTTATCCTCGGCCACCAGGTGGCGTACTGCCAGCGCGATACGGCGATCTACGGCGGGCTGCTGCTCTTCGGCGTGCTGTACGCGCTCGTCCGGCACCGCATCCGGCCCGCCTCGCTCTGGCTCGGGGCGGTCCTCGCCGCCCCGATGGCGGTGGACGGGCTGACCCAGCTCGTCGGCCTGCGACAGAGCACGCCCACGCTGCGGGTGCTGACCGGTGGTCTGTTCGCGCTCGGCGTCGCCTGGCTCGTGTTCCCACGACTCAACGAGGGGTTCGCAGAAATCGAAGCCGTGCTGAAGGCGCGCTTCGACCGGCTGGCTCGGGAGGGACGGGCACGGCCGCTCGCAGCGCCCGCACGAAAGGACCACCGGGGATGACGACCATCCTGAAGGACAAGCGGATCGTGCTCGGCGTCTCAGGCGGGATCGCCGCCTACAAGTCAGTCGAGCTGGCCCGCGAGTTGACCCTGGCCGGTGCGCAGGTGGACGTGGTGATGACCCGCGCGGCGCGCGAGTTCGTCGGGCCGCTTACGTTCGAGACGCTCACCCGGCGGCCCGTGCGGACCGAAGTGTTCGAGCAGTGGACCGAGGCCGAATCGGGCCACGTCTCGCTTGGCGAGCGCGCCGACGTGATGGTCATTGCGCCGGCCACGGCTCACGTGATCGCCAAGCTTGCCCACGGTCTGGCCGACGACATGCTCAGCGTGACCGCCCTGGCCACCCCCGCACCCATCATCGTCGCCCCGGCCATGGACTACCATATGTATCAGCACCCCGCGACCCAGGCAAACCTGCAGACGCTGGCCGACCGCGGTGTCCGCATCGTCGGACCGGACGACGGCCCGCTCGCCTCGGGACTGGTCGGGCCTGGCCGCCTTGTGACGACCGCGCGGCTGATGGACGCCATCCGCGCCACGCTGGGCGCGAATGGGCCGCTCGCCGGCGTACGGGTCGTGGTCACCGCTGGTCCGACACGCGAGCCGCTTGACCCGCTGCGCTTCCTGAGCAACCGCTCCAGCGGCAAGATGGGCTATGCCCTGGTGGCGGCGGCCATCGACGCTGGCGCATCGGTCACGCTCATCACCGGACCGACCGCCTTGACGCCCCACGGCGAGGCATCCGTGATCCGCGTCGAGACCGCCGCCGAGATGGCCGACGCCGTCCAGGCGGCCGTGCAGGACGCCGATGTCTTGATCATGACGGCGGCCGTCGCTGACTACCGCCCGAGCAGCGTCGCTGAGCACAAGATCAAGAAGTCGAGCGACGACCTGACCCTCAACCTGACCCGGACGACCGACATCCTCGCGTCCATCGACCGCCCCGGTCTGCTCAAGGTGGGTTTTGCCGCCGAAACCACCAGCCTGCTCGACTACGCGCGCGACAAGCTCCGCTCCAAACACCTCGACCTGATCGTCGCCAACGACGCTCGAACGAGCATGGGTAGCGACGAGGGGTGGGCCTATCTCCTGCAGCCGGGCCAGGACGCAGAGGAGGTAGGGCCGACCTCGAAGGCCGAACTCGCGGCCGTGATCATCGACCGGGTCGCGAGCCTGCTCCGCTCGCGCCCAGCGGCGGAGCGCGGCTGATGCAGCCCCCGCGCCAGCGCCGCCCGAAGGGTCCGCGTCCGCTTAGCCGAATCGGGCGAGCGGCCGTCGTCGAACTCGGCGCCACCCTGGCTGCGCTCCTGCTCGCCCGGATCGTCATCCTCGCGGGTCCGGGGCCGGAGCGCTCCGAGTTCACACGCTGGTTCACTCGGGCCACCGATCTCCTCGTCTGGCCCGCGGCCCAGGTGCCGGGCGGCGGGGTACATCTCCTCCACGCCCTGACGCTCGCCGACCTAGTCACCGTCGCGGTGCTCATCCTGCTCACGGCGCTCGCGGTCGGTACGATGGCAGGCTGGGAGGCCGAGGGGAGCCCGGAGCCCAACCCGAATGGCCATCTTGCGCGGGTGGAACGCCGAAAGCGCATGTTAGACTGATCGCGCGCCGGCGCGGCACCGCCGTCGCGCTCGGCAAGCGTTGTGCGTAGACCCCGATCACCCGGTCCCCGGGGTTGCCACGGCGTTGCGACAGCAGCCCGCTGGCAAAGGGAAAGGAGGGATCATGCTCCGGAACGTGGTCCGCGGCATTCTGAACCTGGTTCTGGCGGCGGCCGCCACCTGGCTGGCGAACTACCTGACGGATCGCATCTTCGGCCCCGAAGAGGAGGAGCTGCACGACTAACGGGTGGATGTACCACTCACACACGGCCAACAAGGTCGCACTCCCGACGCGCTGCTAGTCAGGTTGGAGGTACCCCGTGATCACGCGTGCAGACGTCGATGCATTGAGCCGGCTCGGCTCCGACCAGTGGCCGATCGTCAGTCTGATCCTCCGGATCGACAAGGAGCGGATCGACGACGACTACACCATCCGCCTCAAGAATCTGCTTCGCCAGGCAGCCGACACCCTGGACGATCGCTTCGATGCCACGCAGCGCAAGGCGGTTCTGGAGGACCTCGAGCGGATCCGTGAGTTCTTCCGCGACGAAGGGGATCGATTCGGGCGGGGAGTGGCGGTCTTCGCCTCCTCGCAGGCAGGTATCTGGCAGGTGCATGAGCTTCCGCGGGACGTGGAAAGCCAAATTTCGATCGGCTTCGAGGCCCACGTCGCCCCGCTCATCAAGATCCTGGAACAGCTCGAGCCGTTCGTGACCTGCCTCATCGCCCGCGACAGTGCGCGGTTGTTCTACGGCCGGCTTGGCACATTCGAAGAGCTCCAGCGGATCGTCGACGAAGATGTTCCCGGCCAGCACGACCAGGGGGGCTGGTCGCAGGCCCGCTACGAGCGACACATCGACGAGCACGCGCGCGCCCACTTCAAGCGGGTCGCCGACGAGTTGTTCCACCTCTTCGAGGAGCAGCCGTACCGCTGGCTGATCCTGGGTGGCCCGGATGAAGTCGTCGCCGCCTTCCTCGAACAACTTCACCCCTACGTCCGCGAGCGCCACGCCGGGACGGTACGCGTCCTGATGGAAGCCAACATCAACGAGGTGCACGAGGAGAGTTGCGAGATCATCCGGCGCTGGATGCTCGATGAGAAGCTGCGCGCCATCGAGATGCTCCGTAACGAGGTCGCGAGCGGTGACCGGGGCGTCGCCGGGCTTGAGCCCACGCTCATGGCGCTGCAACAGGGCCAGATCCTCACTCTCCTGGTCGACGACAGCTACCAGGCCCCGGGAGCCGTGTGCTTGAATTGCCGATCGGTGCAGAGAGAGGGTGGGACGGGTCAAGAGTGCATCTTCTGCGGCGGACCGCTCCAGGCGCTGGACGACGTGGTGCCGGAGATCGTGACGGGCGCGTTCCGGCAGGGAGCGAACCTGCTCTTCCTGACGCAGCCGGAGACGCAGGAACCGATGCGCGACCTCGGGCAGATCGGCGCCCTCCTGCGGTTCAGCCTGACGCCCCAGAGCGAAGCCTGACGCCCCGCCCACGCGCCACGGCGATCATCAACCCGTGCACCGGCCGGCGGGAAGCCCACGAGCTCGAGGCCATGCTCCAGACCACGTTGGGGCGTGTCTACGACGTGCGGGTGCTCCGCACCAGTTTCCCGGGCGCGGCACGCGACCTCGCGCGGCAGGCGGCCGAGTCGTCCGACGTAGTCCTGGCCGTCGGTGGAGACGGTACGGTCGGGGACGTGGCGAGCGGCCTCGTGGGAACCAACACGCCCCTCGCGATCATCCCGACCGGCTCCGCCAACGCCGTGGCGCGCTCGCTCGGTATCCCGCTGCAACCGGCGGCGGCAGCACGCCTCCTCGTTCGCCCGCATGACCGGCGCACGCTCGACGTCGCTCGCGCGGGGGATCGCGTCGTCGTACACATGGCCGGCAGCGGCTACGACGCGCTGGTCATGCGGGATGCGCAGCGGTCCCTCAAGCGGCTGGCGCGCTGGCTGGCCTACGTGCCGCCCGCGCTCAAGCACCTCACCGCCCCCCGGATCCAGTACCGCGTCACCGTCGACGGTGAGACGACGGAGTTCGCGGCCCGGATGGTGCTGATCGCCAACGGCGCCTTTGTCCTCGATCCCTGGCTCAGGTTCGGTGACGACATCCGGCCGGACGACGGCGTGCTCGACGTGTGCGTGTTCGATCCGCCGCACCTCGCGGCTACACTGACCCTCGGCCTTTGGTTTCTGGTGGGGCACGTCGGCCGGTCACGCTTTGCCCGGCGGCTGCGGGGGCGGAGCGTCCGCGTGGAGGCATCGCCTCCCGCCCCAGTCGAGCTTGATGGAGATTACGCAGGGACAACGCCGCTGGAAATGACCGTCTGCCCGGCGGCGATTCAGGTCATCGTCCCCCGCGGCACCGGGAAGCCGGCGGCGCGCTGACGGTGCGACGCTGAAAAAGAGCACCCGGCCACGCAGGCCGGGTGCCGCTTGTATTCTTCTACTCGCTACTACTCGCTACGGGTACGTTCTCGACGCGTCCCAGGTTTCGCCGAGCAGGCCCTGGTCGACCCCGTCGACCGCCACGTGGATGAACGGCGCGTTGCCTGCCGTCACGTACATCTGCTCGCCCTCGAACACCCGCGTCGCGCCGCCCGGCAATACGTCCGAGAAGACCACCTGCCCGTCGACCGTCACCTGCACCCACACGGAGCTGGTGGCCGTCACGGCGAAGGTGTGCGTGGTCGGCACCGGCGTCGGCTCCGGTGTCGGAGTCGGCTCCTCAGTCGGTGTCTCGACAACGGCCGGCTCGGTCGGAACCGGCGTCGGCGTCGGCTCGGTGGTCGGCGACGCGATGGTGATCGAGCCGCCCTCGGTCCCGGTGGGTGTCGCTTCGGGCGATGCCGTGGGCGACGCCAGGCCCACGATGCCAGCCGGCTCGGTCGGCGGCGCGTCTTCAGGCGCGAAGTAGGCGCTGTAGAGCCAAGCGAAGATTACCGCCGACATGATGACCATGAAGGCGATGATGGCGAAGTTCGGCGCCCAGTGCGAGGGGATGTTCAACGGCTTGACGGCGGGAACGACCCGGAAGCCACCGCTGCGCTGGCCGTGAACCTCCTCGAAGAGCGCCAGCACTGCGACCGGGTCGAGGCCGAGGTACTGGGCGTAGTTGCGGACGATGCCTCGTGCATAGATGAGTGGCGGAAGCTCCTCGAACTCTTCGCGCTCGAGGGCGGCAAGGTGATGGCGGTTGATCTTGGTGGCCCGCTCCGCCTCGCGCAGGCTCACGCCCTTGTAAGAACGGGCATGCCGCAGCAGTTCGCCGAATTCGGACATGAGTTCCCTGTCAGCTTCCCTTCCTCACCACGGCGCCCTGCCCTCGCCGCCGGGGTGAGTTCCCCGATGGAGCACCCGCGCGTCCCGGCTAGCGCGCTTCCCGCCGCCGCGCCTCTGCTCGCTGCTGGAGCAATTGGTGCAGGTATTCATCGACGATCGGCGTCGGCCGCGCATGATGCGCGATGTCGGCCCGCTGCAGCCACCAATCATCAGCAGGCACCCACCATGTCCCGATCGTGCTCTCGCATGCCAGGTCGTCCGCCTGCACCATCTGCGGGTGCTCGAACGCGTATCGATTATTGCACCACCCGCGGTCTCCCGTCTCTGCCGGGCGGAAGTCGCGGCACGTTCGGCAACAACGCGGCAGCGTCGCCGCCGAGGTTCCGGTCAATGCCGACGGCTGCTCAGTGGGCTGCTCATCCTCCGGCGGCAGCGCTTCCACTTCCGGCACCGCCGTCGCGCGTGGTTCCTGCGATTCGGCGACGGGCGTGACCGGCGGCTCGACCTCCGGGATGACCGTGAACGGCTCCGTAGAGCCGCTGCGTGATTGTACCCAGGTTGCGCCAAATCTGCTCGGTGTGACAGGTTCGGGATCCTCCGCCCGCCGCGGTGCCGGTGGCCGCGAGCGTGTCGGTCCTGGCCCCACGGAGGGAGGCGCCGCACGCCCTGTGCCCGGCCGCGGCGTCACCGGCCGGCGAACCAGCGGGCTCTCGGGGATGGGATCCGCCTCGATCGGGGTCGCCCACTGCGCCGTACCGCTGATGCGCAACGGCGTCGTCCGGCGCGGCGTGGTGCCCACGCGGTTGGAGCGTGGAATGCTGGTCTCTCGTGCAGCGGTTGCCCCAAACCGCGACGGAGACGGTTCCGCAGCAGTCCCACGGCGTTCGGCGCTCGCCGCCTCACCGTTTGGCGTCTGACGCCCGCGCTCCGGCGCAACCTCGTCGCGCCGGGGTGAGCTCGCGGCAGCCTCGGTCGTCCGGGACACGCCCGGCAACACTGGCTCTGCGGTCCGCTCCGATTCGGACGTGCTCGGACGGGGGACCGGCCGCACCGGAGCGATCGAAATGGTCTCGAGCGTGTCGGTCCGCGCCGAGTCGTCACCGTTCAGCGGAGTGGGGTCCGATGTCGCGGGCGCGCTCGCCTCACCTTTCCCGTCGGTCTGGCTCGGTTCACGCGGCTCCCACAGGTCGTGATCCCACCCGTTGCGGCAGGCCAACTCGGTGCGGCGAACGAGGACCATGTGCTGGAGGTCCTGCCGTAACGGGTGTCGGCACCACCCGGATCCCGCCAATCCTCCCTCTTCAAAGTGACGGCAGGTCCCGCACTTGCGCTGGGTCACGTCGGTGCCCCTTCGATCGTGGTCAGTGTAGATCCACCGGCTGAGGACTGGGACGGCAGAGTCAGCCCGGCGTGTGCCTCACCCCCCCAAGGCGACAACACCGGAGCGCACGACTCCATGGGTCGAGGTCTCAAGATGTTCCGAGCGCATTGTAGCACAGACGCCCCGTCTCGCCAGCGTGTCCGTACAGTCTCTCGCGGCAATTCGCGCATACTGGAGGCATTCCGTGAGTTCTTGCGCATGTTGCAGGCACGCAAGAGGAGCCCACGGGCGGTCCCGCGACGCGCGGCGTGGTGCGGCTACCGGGCCGAGCATCGCAAGTCAGCCACCTTCACGACGACCGATCGCCGCTTTGGTCGCGGGGCCGGGAACGGCTCCCAGTCGCCGCCACGAACCGAGTATAATTCGCGCCCGGAGATCGCTCGCACGGTGACCGACCCGCACGTTCGGAGGAGCCCCGTGATTCCATTGAACCCGCGCCTGGCCCGAGCGCCCGAACCCGCCAGCGTCCAAGCGGCGAAGCGCTACTGCATCTGGACGATTGGTTGCCAGATGAACGAGGCCGAGTCAGCGAAGGCCGCAGCCATGCTCAGCCAGGCCGGCTATTTACAGACGCATCTCGAAGAAGAAGCCGACGTCATCATCGTCAACTCCTGCGTCGTGCGCCAGGCCGCCGAGGACAAGGTCGCGGGGAAGCTCGGCTCGCTGGCCCGCCTCAAGCGCGTCCGCCCTGACGTCCGCATCGCGCTGACCGGGTGCATGGTGACCGGCCAGGAGCAGGCGCTGGCCGAACGCTTCCCGCATGTCGACCTGTTCTACGGCCCGTCCCAGTTCGAGCGGCTGGTCGAGATCGCGCCGGAGCTGGCTCACGTCGATACCGATCTCGCGGAGCTGCCGCACTTCTACCAGCCCGACGCGGCAGGCTCCGACGTGACAGCCTTTGTGCCCATCATTTACGGCTGCAACTTCGTCTGCTCGTACTGCATCGTTCCCTATCGCCGGGGCCGGGAGCGGAGCCGTCCGATGGCCGAGGTGCTGGCTGAGGTCCAGCGCCTGGCCGAGCGCGGCGTCAAGGAGGTGACCCTCCTGGGGCAGACGGTCAATGCCTACGGCCACGACCTCCCCGGGAGCCCGGACCTCGCGGACCTGCTGACCGCCGTCAATGAGATCCCGGGAATCGAGCGCATCCGATTCCTGACTTCGCACCCCAAGTACATGTCGGACCGGATTGTCCAGGCCGTTGCGACGCTGCCGAAAGCGTGCGAGCACATCAACCTGCCGGTGCAGGCCGGGGACGACGAGGTGCTGCGGCGCATGCGTCGCACCTACACCGTCGATTTCTACCGGGAGCGGGTTGCGTACATCCGCGAGACCATCCCTGGCGTGACGGTGTCGACCGACATCATCGTCGGCTTCCCTGGGGAGACCGAGGAGCAGTTCCAGCACACGCTTGACCTCCTGGCCGAGTTGCGGTTGGACAAGGTCCACGTCGCGATGTATTCTCCGCGCCCGCGGACGCTGTCGGCCCGGTGGGAGGACGACATCCCCTGGGATGAAAAGCGCCGGCGCCACCAGGCGGTGGAGAAGCTCCAGGCTGAGATTCTCGGCGAGCGCAATCGAGGTTACCTGGGCGCCACGTTCGAGATCCTGGTCGACGGATTGGCGAAGGGCCGCTGGCGCGGCCGGACCCGAGGCAACGACCTGGTGTTCTTCGAGGCGCCGGGCGACTGGAAGGGCAAGTTCGTGGACGTGCGGATCACCGAGGCCTCGCCCTGGTACTTGCTCGGCGAACCGGTGGCAGTTCGGGATCACGCTCGCGCCGGAGTAGAGAGGGTGGTCTGAAGTATTGGCGACCTATCAACCTGACGGACGCAATCGCACCGTACGGCGCCAGGCCGAAGAAGCACGGCGACTCGCGATGGAGGGCCGCTGGGAAGAAGCGGTCGAAATCAATCGCGCGATCCTCACCCAGGCACCGCGCGACGTTGAGGCGCACAACCGCCTCGGCAAGGCGTTGATGGAGCTCGGGCGGTTCCAGGAGGCGATGGACGCCTACCGCGCCTCGCTCGACATCGACCCGGGCAATGTCATCGCGCGACGCAACATCGAGCGGCTAGAAGACATCGGCGACGCAGCGCCGCAGGTCACGCCCACACCCGGCTTCCGCCCGAGTGTCTTCGTTGAAGAGGTGGGCAAGACCTACGTGACCGATCTGGTCCACCCCGGCCCGCACTCGGTCCTCAAGCTGGTGTCACCCGCTGAAGAGGTCGAGATCCGGCCGGAAAACGGCGCGGTGCACATTTACACCCAGGAAGGGGAGCGGCTCGGCCAGCTCGAGCCTCGCATCGCGCAGCGGCTGATCGAGCTCCTGGAGGCCGGGAACCGCTACCAGGCGTACGTCGTCGCCATCAACGAAAACACGGTGCGCATCATCCTGCGTGAGGTCTACCGCAACCCCGAAGCGCCCGCGCACCTTTCGTTGCCACGCCAGGTCAAGATGCCGCCGCCGCGGCCGTATCTGCGCGACACCGGGCGTACCGAGCGCGAACTTGAGCCGGACCTCCTGCTCGATTCCGACGAGGAAGACGAGGAAGAACTCGACGAGGAGGAACCGGAGGAGATCGAGGCCGTCGGCGACGACGTGGACGAGGAAGACCACTTCATCGACGACGAGGAACCGGAAGACGACGTCCCGCTCGACGAGTAATTCCGAGCGCGGGCCGTCCCTCGTTCTCGCACCACGTCCGGTCGAGTCGTTCGCGCCGCTCGGGATTGCACGCGCACGGGCATCTCCCCACCGCGCGTACGGCGGTGAACATGGTTCAGCCCCGGCCGGTTGGCCGGGGCTGTCGATGTCTCTCCACGCCGAAATCGGATCAGTTCAGGATGAAAGTCAGCGCTACCAGGATAACGACCATCAGGGCGGCGATCACCAGCAGCCGGATGAGATCGGCCCGGATCATGGCGTACTCGTCCGGCAGGTGCCCCCAATGCGTCCGGATGGTCCCCACCGGCTCCGAGCTCGACGGCTGCGCCGTCTCAGCAGGCGCGGCCTCCAGCATGGCGCGCCGCTCCCGGTACGCCTGAAGCTGGGCTTCTGACAGCCGTGGACGTCCGCTTCGTCGCGTCTTCGTCTTCTTCGCCACCGCTCGTCCTGCTCCTCTGTTCCCTGGCGTCGCCCTGCGCGCGCCTCCGGCGAAATCCGACCTGAGGTCGCAGTCACCTGAGTATACCAACGGTCCCCGTGGCGCCCTACTCCGCCGGCATCACCTCGACGAACATGCCCCGCGTGATGTCCCAGGCCCGCGCTGCGCTTCCCATCCGGACCGCGACTTCCAGCCCCCCGTGGCTGCCGAACAGGGCCAAGGTGTGCTCCTCGGGCACCGAGCCGTACGTCTCCACGATGCCCCGCACCATGGCTGAGCCACACCGGACCCACACTTTATCGCGCGGCCAGGGCACATCCTCCGGGTGGATCAGCGTCCGGCAGTTCCCGAAATGGTCGATCGAGACGACGGGCCCCCGAACAACTCGCTCATCGCGCTCCACCGCCGGGAGCGGCAGACGCACCAGCGACGACGGTGGCACTTCGCTCCCGACCTCGGTCAGTTCGCGTCCGCTGGCCAGATGCGCCGCCACCGGTGCGAAGATGTCGCGCCCGTGAAAGGTCTTCGACACCCGTGGCCGGTGAAACTCGGGCCGGTCCAGCACCACCAGTTGCTCCGGCTCCTGATCTCGCAACACGAACGTGCCCAAGCCGTTGTCCGGGGTCACAAACAGGTGCCCGCAATATGCGAATGCGATCGGCCGCCGCGGAGTTCCCACCCCCGGATCGACGACAACGAGGTGCACCGTCCCCGGAGGAAACGCCTCCCACGCAGTCGCCAACTGAAACGCCGCCTCTGCCACATCCTGGGCTGGGATCTGGTGGGTCAGATCCACCAGTTGCAGGCTCCGATCAACCGTGAGGAGCGAGGCCTTGATCTGCCCCACGTACGTATCACTGAGACCGAAATCGGTGATGAGACTGACGATCCCGCTGCGCGCTCCCCCGCCGCGCATCGACACCTCCCGTCACGCTCACTCAGGCGACCCCTCCACTGGATCGCCGGTTTCCTCAGGGCCGTCCCCGGCGTATCGACGACGCACCCACTCGTACTCCTCCGGCGTGTTGGCATTGTAGAAGGACAAGAGGTTCGGGTCGTACTGCCGGACCACCTCCTCCGGAATCCGCTCGACGCGCACCTGGCTGAAGAAGCCGATGACCTTCAGGATCCCTTCCTGAAGCTGTCGCTCGATCGCGGGGAGGCACGTCTTGCCATAGATTGCGTGGAGCGTTTCGAGGGTCTCCCGCTCGCCCTGCGTGCTCCGCTCGGGCGCCAGGGACGGCACCAGCACATCGTAGTCTCGGGGCACCGAAGCCATGTATCGTAGCAGATCAGTATTCACGAACGGCATGTCGCACGCGAGCACCAGGCAATGATGATATTCGGCCTCGGCTATCGCTGTGTAGATCCCTCCGAGCGCCCCGCTCTGCGGGTAACGATCCGGCACCACACGCAGGCCGAACCGGGCGTAGGCTGGTCGGTCGCTGGCGATCAGCATGATCTCACTGGCCACGGGCCGCGCACGCTCGATCACATGCTCGATCAACGCGCGCCCACCGACATCGAGGAGCGCCTTGTCGCGACCCATGCGGCGGCTCTGCCCACCAGCCAGGATCGCCACGCTGAGTGGTTGTAGTGCGTTCACCCGTCCGTCCTTCCGCTGCTGGTCCGTGGCCGCGTCGGATGATTCCCGGGCATTGTACTAAAGGGCTAGGCCAGTACCTTTGACCTACCCAACGCCCAGGGGTATACTTCCGGTGAACAACCTCTCGTGGCGACGAAGGGACGACAGAGCCATGCAGGGTCGTCCAGACATCGGAATAGACTCAAGGGAGAGCACCCGGCAGCGCGCCGCGGTGCTCGTTTGTTATTGGCGAGGGTTGGAAGCGCGGACGATCGGGTGACGCGCGGCAAGGCCGGGGTGAGACCCCGCCGGCCGCGGAAAGGAGTGAGCTCGTGAACTCGAGCATCATCGGGAAGATCGAGAAGGCGCGCCGCTATGCGGAGGAGCCCGACCGGGCTGCTATCCGATCGCTCCACATCGTCTTCCGTGGTGACCACGACGTGTACGACGTCCGGCTTGAGGACGCCCGGTGGACCTGTACGTGCCACTCCTTTGAGGCGCTCGGCCTCGGCACGTGCAGCCACATCATGGCGGTAGAGCGCCTGCTCGGCCCGATGCTCCCTGAGGACGTGCCCGTCAGCGGGCACCTCGCGGCAGCACGCTAGCAGCCTTTCCCTCCGTCACACGCTACCGGCGGCGGGTAGCGGGCGCCCGCCGCCGGTTCACTGGGTTGTGCCAGCGTCGGAGACTAGTTCGCGGAGACGACCGCTTGGTTGTGTCCAAATGGGATGCCGTCGTCCGGTAGGCGGTCCCGCACGACCACACCAGGGCGGGGACCGGTGACGAGCTCGCCCGGATCCCACGGCCCCGTGTCGGCGGAAGCATGGAGCGTGCGGACGTACGGCACGGGCGTGAGTTGCGCCCGACCGCCGCGAGGGCCGTTGACGAGTTCGAAGCTGATCGCGGCGGCGGCCATCCAACCGGCCACCCAACGACGCAGCCCGCGTCGCGATCGTGACGCCGAGAGCAGCTTCCCGGTCGCAACCATCACAATCGCTCGAATCGCTCGACATCAAGCACGAAGACGGTTGCACCGCCGACGGTCACTTCGACCAGTTCCGGCGGGTACCACTCGTGGATATCCCCGATGATCTCCGGCTGTACCACCTCGGTCCGCTCGCGGCAGTTCGTCTCGATGAGCCGCAGCACACGGCCGACCTGGTAGTCTTCGACGCCGATCAGGAGGGTCGTGTTGCCCACGCGGAGGAAGCCACCCGTGCTGCCGATGCGCGTCGCGCGAAAACCTGCCTGCGTGATCGCGTCCAGCAACTGACTTGCGTCGTAGTCTTGGACGATAGCGACTACCAGTTTCATCCGCCTCGCTCCGCTCCTCACCGGGGTGGCCATATCGCCTGACGGACTATAGCACACGCGGCTGTTGGAAGCCCGCTTCGGGCGGGAACGTGGCAACATCTATGCGCAAGGAACCCCAATTGTAGAGCTGTTCGCGTGCGCCATAGATGAGCGATGGGAACCACCATGACCACCACCTTTCTTCCCCAGAGCCTGGCAGCCCTCACCTGGCAGGAGGCTGCGGATCTTCTGAAGCAAGGCCCGGTTGGGCTCCTGCCTGTCGGGGCGATCGAGGCGCACGGTCCGCACCTGCCGCTCGGCACGGACGTCATCATCGCCACCGCCATCGCCCGGCGCGCCGCGGCGTCGCTGACCGAGGAGGGACTGCCCGTCCTGGTCCTTCCACCGATCTCCTACGGCGCCAGCTTCGTCGCGACGTGCTTCCCCGGCACCTCACCCGCCGAGCCCGACGCATTCCGCGCCTATCTCACCTCCGTGCTGCTCAACCTCGTGCCCCAGGGATACCGGTGCATCTGCCTCTGTAACGCCCACCGGGAGCCGGCGCACGCCGAAGCCGTGTGGGCCGCCGCCCGCGCCGCAACCACCGCGACCGGGGTGCCGGTCGTCTTCCCCGACGTGCGCGACGACCGCTGGGCGAGCGCGCTCGGCGATGAGTTCCGCCGCCGGCCGCGACACGCCGGTCGTTTCGAGACATCGCTCATGCTCGCGGCCCAACCCGATGCCGTCCGGCGCGAAGGTATGGCACAATTGCCTGAAGTGCCAATCGATCTCCCCGCCCGGCTCCGCGAGGGCGCTCGGACGCTCTCCGAAGCCGGCGGCACACTCGGTTACTTTGGTGACCCGGCCCGCGCCAGCGCAGCCGAGGGCGAGCGCTTGCTGGACAGACTGGCAGGGATCGTCCGCGCTGCGGTGCTCGAGGCGCTGGCCGGGCGGCGGGAACCCGTTCGAGCATCCAGGAGGAGCGTCTGATGGAGCCCCGGATCACCTGGTTTGCCCAGTCGGCTCTGCGCATCGAGATCGGTGACCTCAGGATCTACATCGACCCCTACCACCTGCCGGACGACGTGCCGCCGGCCGACGTCCTTTTCATCAGCCACCACCACGGTGACCACCTCTCCCCGGACGACCTGGCGAAGGTCCGCACCGAGCGAACGACGGTCGTGGCCAGCCCGGCGGCGGCGAGCCGGCTGGACCAGCCGTTCCAGGTTCTCGCTCCCGGTGAGACGACGACCATCGGAGCGCTCAAGATTCGCGCGGTCCCGGCCTACAACATCGACAAGTTCCGCTCGCCCGGCGTCCCCTTCCACCCACGCGAGGAGCAGCACACCGGCTTCGTACTCGAAATCGAGGATCTGAGCTTCTACTTTGCCGCCGATACCGACGTGATCCCGGAGATGGACGAGATCGGCCCGGTCGACTACGCCTTCCTCCCCGTGAGCGGGAAATACGTCATGACCGCGGAGGAAGCTGCGGAGGCGGCCCGGCGCGTGCAGCCAAGTATCGCCATCCCGATCCATTACGGTGTCGCCGTGGGTTCGGTGGAGGACGCGCGTCGCTTCGCCGAGCTCGTCCCGGACCAGGTGCGGGTCTGGATCATGGAGCCGGCTGGGACCAGCGG
>NZ_JADGHZ010000195.1 GCF_019683595.1 Sphaerobacter sp.
GAAGGGCACGGATCGGGTCTCCGGGGGAAGAACCCTGTGCGCTCACGTGCGCTTCACTACCTACAACGTCAGGGGAGCCGAAAATGTTACCACGGGTTGCGACAGCGTGTGGCGACTTGCAGGCACGCGCAGGAGCGGCGGAAACCCGCATGGGGACGGGCTGTCAGCGCCCCTGCCCTAAGCGGATGCCGCTGCCGGGGAGCGCGAGGGAGAGGAGCATTTCCCCGTCGGGGTCGAGGACCGAGAGCGCGTCACGGTCGGCGCTGCCCACCTCGCGCACCACGAGTTGCCCGTTCGGCGTCACCAGGACTCCGGCCACGGGCTGCCCGGCGAGCAGGTGGCCGATGACCCGGAGGGAATCGGTATCGATCACCAGCACGCCGTCCCCGGGGTTGCTGGCGCTGTTCGCGGGGACCAGGTAGAGCGCCCGTCCGTCGGGTGCGATCGTCACGCCCGGCTCGATCAAGACTCCCGCCGCGGCGTGTGGCGCGACCCAGCCGAAGATCCAGTCGAAGAATCGATCGAAGGTGGAGGGCCGTTCCCCGGGATCCGCGGCCAGGCTCGCGGTGCGGAGTAGGCTGCCGTCGAGCAGATCGATCTCCGCCACATGGCGGGTCGCGGTGTTGACCGCGTAGAAGTGTCGGCCGTCCGGTGCCGCGACGCCATCGACGTACTGCGGCGCGTCCCCGGCCACATCTGCCAGCGACACCTGGTGGACGACGGCGCCGGCGATCGGATCCCAGATCACCAGCGCAGGCTGGCTCAGCGATCCGCGGGGCATGCAGAGGCTGTAGTGCAGGGGGTGTGCTCCGGGGATGGCGCCGGCCGGGCCGGGGTAGGGGAGGACGCAGGCCGTCAGCGGGTCATCCGGCGCGACGGTGCGGCGGTATTGGGCGACCGTGTCGAGCGTGGCGGCATCGAGCACGGTCAGGCGATAGCCATTCTGGCTGGCGGAGCGTGCGGCGCGCTCGGCCAGGACCAACTGGGATCCGTCGGCACTGACGTCGAGACGGCCCCAGAACACATCGGCCACGACCGCGCCGGTCAACTCCCGCTGGAGCAGGATCTCGCCGGTGTTGGTATCGGCGATCGCCACACTGGCGAGCCAGCCCTGGCCGAGCTGACGCGCCCAGTAGAGGTACAGATGCGAACCGTCCGGTGCCACCGCCAGCGAGGTGGAGATGGCGGGCTCGTCGGCGCTGCCGACGTAGACCGAGGCACGGATGTCTCCCAGATCCATCGTGTAGAGCGGCTTGCCGCTGAGGCCGTCGCTGAGCTCCACTGTGAGCTGCCAGGTGCCGCCGTACTCGGGCGTGACCGGCCCGCGCGGGGTGAGGCGGGTGGTGGCCAGCCACCAGTGGTCCCCGGCGTGGAGGAGATCCTCGCCGCTCAGGGTCGCAAGACTGCCGGTGTCGGGGTCGAGCCGGTAGTAGGCGCCCCAGGAGTCGCCGGGCAGGAAGAGGGGCGCGTCGGTCGTGGCGGGCGGGGTGCCGAGCGTCGGGGCGACGGCGATGAAGTGGCTGGTCGTCGCCGTGCGGCCGGTGTCGTCGGTCACCTCCACGTCGATCCACCAGCGACCTGCCTGGTTCAGGGCGAGCGCAACGTGATACCAGCCGGGGTCGTCGAGGGGGCGGCCGGCAGCGAGCAGGACCGGGTCGGATTGGGCGCCGGAGGTGGTCAGGGCTGGGCGCAGCGTCGCCACCGGACGCAACCCGGTGAGCGGCGCGCCCTCGTCATCCACGACGCTGAAGCGGACGGTCGCGATATCGCCGACGGCCGGGTTCACCGGCTCGACGGTCAGCCCGGCGAAGCGCCAGCCGGTCGCCTCTGGCGTGCCCGACGTTGGCTCGCTCGCCGAGGCTGCCGGTGCGGCGACCACGAGCAGCAGCACTGCCACCGCCAGTGCCCGCAGCGTATTGAGCCCGTGGAGCAGGCGCGCGACCATGCTCTCCCTCTCCGCGCCTCGAATCGGCCGGTCGCTCGTCTCCTCCTCAAACGGTCATTGGATTCAGCCGCCCGGTGCCGCCGCTCCGTCCCAGCGGCTGCACGGGCGGAATGGGGCCGACCGGCGCCGGAGCCCTCCACCAGCAACTCCGGCGCCTGGCCTCTTAGCCGAGCCGGTAATCCCCCGTGTGCGCTTCCTCCAGATAGCGTGCGACGAGTTGGATCGCTGCCTGGATGTCGTCCACGTGCGCCATCTCATTCACGGTGTGGAGGTAGCGCGTCGGCGTCGAGATGGTAATCACCGGAACTCCGGCGCGGGTGCGCTGCATCGCCCCGGCGTCGGTGCCGCCGCGGCTGAGTACCTCAAGCTGGTACTTGATCCCGTGGCGCTCGGCCACGTCGCGGAAGTGACGCACCAGCTTGTGATTCGGGATGTGGGACGAGTCGAATACCTTGATCGCCACCCCATCCCCGAGCCGGGTCACCTGCTCCTCCGGATTGAGCCCGGGGATGTCCCCGGCCATCGTCACGTCGAGCGCCACGCCGACGTCCGGCTCAACGCCGAAGGCTGCCGTCCCCGCCCCGCGCAGGCCGACCTCCTCCTGGGTGGTCGCGACCGCGATGATCTCCGCCTCGTGGTCGCCGAGCGCTCGCAGCGCCTCGATCATGATGAAGACCGAGACGCGGTCGTCGAGCGCCTTGCTCATGACCGTATTGCCGACCCGCTCCAGGGTCCGGTCGAGCGTCACCATGTCGCCGATGTCGACCCGCGCGCGGACCTCCTCGGCGGGCAGGCCAAGGTCGACGTAGAAGTCAGTGACCTTGAACGGCTTGACCTCATCCGGCTGGAGCACGTGGATCGGCTTGGAGGCGGGCTGGAGCGCGCCGCGGAGCACATCGCCGTTCCTGGTATGGACCAGCACCCGCTGCGCAGCCAGCATGCGCCCGTCGAAACCGCCCACGTTCTGCAGGCGTACGAACCCCCTGTCGTCGATGTGGCGGACCATGAACCCGATTTCGTCCATGTGTGCCGCCAACATCACTCGTGGGCCGCCCCGGCCCTTCTTCGTCGCGATGACATTGCCCAGTGCGTCGACCTGCACTTCGTCGACGAGTGGCTCGATCTCGCTCAGCACGATCTCGCGGACTTGCTCCTCGCGGCCCGGGATGCCGGACGCCTCGCAGATACGCTTGAGCAGATCGACGTTGAGCTCCATGGTCCCTCCCACCGCTGGCTCCCCCGGAAAAATCTCATGGACGCCATGATGCTAACAGCGCGACGATGCCGCGTCAAAGGGACGCGCCGCGCGAGCGGTTCTCCCCCGCCGGGCCGACGATGCGAAAGACGGGGTGGCGCGGCGCCTCGGCGGCGAACGCCTCCAGGGGCGAGTCCGGCGTGACATCGAAGAACGGGCGGACAATCGGCACCTCGGCGAGGTAGCGCCGCAGCACCGGTGCGCTCTCGGCCGGTCCCAACTCCTCGATAGCGACCGTCTCCGACCGGCGCCCACTGCTGAGCGTCACCTGGCCTGCCGCCCGCGCGTTGCGCACCCAGTTGACTGGGCCGTAGGGGGCAACCAGCCAGCGCTGCCCGCCCTCCTGGACCAGGCGCACCGGTGTCGAGCGCGGCCGTCCGGTGCGCCGGCCACGGACCGTCAACACGTAGGTATCCTTGATCGGTACACCGACGGTCAGCATCGCGCGGATGAAGGTGTTGGCCAGCCGCCGCCCTGCGGTCATCCGATAGATCTCTGCCACCAACCGCTCCTCTGTCCTCACCGGCTCGCCCGGCAAGACCGATTCCACCAGCGCCACCTATCGTACCGTGAGGATCAGGCGATGGCGACAGGGATTCCAGGACCGCGTGGTCTCGCGGTCCATCCGTTGGATGGCGCTCGCCCAAAGGGGACACGGTGCCGCTCGTTCGGATCTCGTCGTGGCGCGCCATCCCGCGCCCACGTGCCGCCCGTAGTGCATGACTCCTACCCCGGAAACGGCTAGACTTGACGCAGAATCCAGAGATTGGGCACGCGGCGAGGAGGAGGCATGCTCACGGCCGAGCAGGTGCGGCGACTGCGGGAGGACACACCCGGCTGCCGGGAGGTGATCCACTTCAACAATGCCGGCGCGGCGTTGATGCCCCGGCCGGTGATTGATGCGACCATCGACCACCTCACGCTGGAGAGCCGCATCGGCGGCTACGAGGCCGCGGACGCCGCGGAGGAGTTCATCGAGGGGACGTACGACGCGGTTGCACGCCTGATCGGCGCCAGGCGTGACGAAATCGCCATCGTCGAGAACGCCACCCGCGCCTGGGACATGGCCTTCTACTCGATCCCGTTCAAGCCGGGCGACCGGATCCTCACCTCGATGGCCGAGTACGCCAGCAACGTCATCAGCTTTTTGCAGGTCGCCCGGCGCAGCGGCGTGACCGTCGAGGTCGTGCCGAACGACGAGCACGGGCAGATGTCGGTGGCGGCGCTGCGCGAGATGATGGACGACCGGGTGCGTCTGATCGCGGTGAGCCACATCCCGACCAACGGCGGGCTGATCCAGCCGGTGGCGGAGATCGGGAAGGTGGCACGCGAGGCGGGCGCCTTCTTCCTGGTCGACGCGTGTCAGTCGGTCGGGCAGGTGCCGATCGACGTGCGGGCCATCGGCTGCGACATGCTGTCGGCAACCAGCCGGAAATACCTGCGCGGCCCACGGGGTGTCGGGTTCCTCTACGTCCGCCGCGAGATCGTGGAGCAGGTCGAGCCGGTCTTCCTCG
This sequence comes from Sphaerobacter sp., assembly GCF_019683595.1. Lineage (GTDB taxonomy): Bacteria > Chloroflexota > Chloroflexia > Thermomicrobiales > Thermomicrobiaceae > Sphaerobacter. The sequence goes on from NZ_JADGHZ010000195.1 coordinate 4,715, forward strand.
ACTTGCACGCGGCTACCTGGGTGGCGCCCGATCGCTACGAAATCCGCGGCGACGCGCGGCGCTTCGAGAACTGGGAATCGAACGTCGCCGGCAAAATCGGGCTGGGCGTCGCCGCGTCCTACGCCATGGCGGTCAGGGTCGAGGCGGGCTCCGCGCGGCTCCGATCGCTGGCTGAGATGTTGCGCCAACGGATCTGCGAGATCCCGGGCGGCGCGGTCCACGACCTCGGGGTCGAGCGCGGCGGGATCGTCAGCTTCACGCTTGAGGGCGTGGACCCGGAGGCGATCAAGCAGCGGCTGGCGGCGGAGCGGATCAATGTCACCGTCTCGACCGTGGCCTCCACCCGCTACGACATGATGGCGCGGGGACTGGAACGCGTGGTGCGCGCGTCGCCCCACTACTACAACACCGAGGAGGAGGTAGACCGGCTGGTGGAGGTCGTCGCATCGATGGCCTGAGTCCGGCCGGGTGGCTCGCGTCGTGATCGGCTTGATGGGACGCGGGCCCGGGAGGGCGGTATGAGCGAGCTACGGGCGGGATCGACCCCGCTGTATCAACAATTGGCCGCCCGGCTGCGGCGGCAGATCGCCGAGGGGATGTACCGTCCGGGCGACCGCGTGCCGTCGGAGGCGGAGCTATGCGCGCAGTTCGGCGTGAGCCGGATCACGGTGCGTGCCGCACTCGACCAGTTGGTTGATGCCGGGCTGCTCTGGCGCCAGCGCGGGAAGGGGACGTTCGTCACCGCGCCGCTGGTGGAGCATGAGCTGATCCGCCTGACCGACTTCGTCGAGGACATGGCGGCGGCCGGGCTGCAACCGGCGTCGCGGATCACCCACCTCGGCGAGGAACCGGCTTCGTCTGAGGTAGCGCGGCATCTCGACCTCGCCCCGGGGACGCTGGTGGTTCGGCTCGATCGCCTGCGGCTCGCCGACGCCTCGCCGATCGCCTTCGACGTAACCTACCTGCCGCTGCGCTATGGGCGGCTGCTCCAGCGCTCGGCGCTGGAGAGCGAGACGATCTACCACATCCTGGAGACCCAGTATCAGATTCCGGTGGTCTCCGGTACGTTCGTCATTGAGGCCGGGAAGGCGACGACGGAGCTGGCCAAGGCGTTGCAGGTCGAGCAAGGCGCGCCCCTGCTCATCATCCAGCGCGTCTCCTACACCGAGGGACGCGAGCCGATCTACTTCCAGCGGCGCTACTACCGCGCAGACCGTGTTCGCTACCGCGTCGAGCTGGACCGCAGCTACCCCGGCCAGCGATCCCGATTGACCGAGTTCGTGCCCGTCTTCGACGGCGGGTGAGGAGCGTGATGCGTCATACGTCATACGTCATGCGTCCCCCTCACCCCGGCCCCTCTCCCCTGGT
>NZ_JADGHZ010000196.1 GCF_019683595.1 Sphaerobacter sp.
CCCTCACCCCCGGCCCCTCTCCCACGAGGGGAAAGGGGAGTATCACGCATGCCGGATGACGAGTGACGCATGACGCATGATTCCCGGTTCCCCCCTCTCCCAAGGTTGGGAGAGGGGGAAGGGGTGAGGGCGGTCTCCCGCTAGGGCTTCCCGCCGGGCCAGGGGCCGTCGGCCTCGACGATGGCGGCGGCGCGGAGCACGGTGACCTCGTCCCACGGGCGGCCGGCCAGTTGCAGGCCGAGCGGCAGTCGCTCGGCCGTGCGGCCGACCGGGACGGTGATCGCCGGCCAGCCGAGCCCGTTGAAGGGCGAGGTGAAGACGGTGTTCCGGCTCGGATCGCCGAGGCGCGGGGCGCCGTACGGGAGCGTCGGAGTGCTCAGCAGATCCACGCGCTCGAAGATCGCGTCGAGGCGGCGCCGAAGCGCGGCGCGTGCCTGCTGTGCCTTCACCAGCGCGAGCGGGCCGTACCCGTAGGCCGAGAGGACACGGTGGCGCATGAAGTCGCCGAAGTCGCCCAGGCGATCGCGCAGATTGGGCTCGTGGAAAGTTGCCGCTTCCATGGCGATGATCGCGCTGTTCAGCACGCGCAGGGCCTGCATCTCCGGCAGGTCGATCTCCACCAGTTCGGCGCCGTTGCGCTCGAGTGCAGCCAGCCCGGCCCGCCAGGCGGCCAGGGCTTCGTCGGTGCCGAGTGGCATCCCGGACCCGTCTTCCCTCAGCACGCCGATCCGCATCCCGGCAACGCCCGCGTCGAGCTGCGCGCTGTAGTCCGGCACCGGAACGGCGCGGGCACGGGGGTCGCGCGGGTCGTGCCCCGCGAGGATCTGGAGCATGGCCGCGGCGTCGCGGACGCTGCGCGTCATCGGCCCCAGGTGGTCGAGCGACCAGGAGAGCGTGACGGCGCCGTAGAGGCTGACGCGGCCGAAGGTGGGCTTCAGCCCGACGATGCCGCAGACCCCGGCCGGCATGCGGATCGAGCCCCCGGTGTCGGAGCCGAGCGCGCCGTAGACCAGCCCGTCGGCAACCGCCGCGCCGGAGCCGCTGCTGGACCCGGCCGAGTCGTGTTCCCGGTTCCACGGGTTCGGCGTCGGCCCGTAGTGCGCGTTGTTGGACCCCGGCGAGTAGGCGAACTCGGACATGCGGGTCTTGCCGACGATCACGGCCCCGGCTTCCCGCAGGCGCTCGACGGCCGCCGCATCGAAGTCGGTGACCCAGTCAGCGAGGATCTTCGACCCGGCGGTGGTGACCGTGCCCTTCATGGCGAGCAAATCCTTTACCGCCACCGGAACCCCGTGTAGCGGGCCGCGCCACTTGCCCGCGGCGATCTCCTGCTCGGCCTCTCGCGCGGCGGCAAGCGCCTCGTCGGCGAGGACGAGCTGGAAGCTGTTCAGCTCCCCATCGCGCTCGGCGATGCGCTCGAGCGCCTGCTGCGTCAGCTCGACCGGGGAGACCTCGCCCGCTCGCAGGCGCGCCGCGACCTCGGTGATCGTCTCGTACCCGGGCTCACGCGCGGTCGCCGGAGCGCGCTCAGCGGACCCGGCCGGAGCCGCCACGGTGGGCGCTGGCGGCACGCCGTCCTCTCCCCAGGCTTTGAGATAGTCGGGGATGAGATCCGTCGGCGTCTGGGCGGCGATGGCCTCGAAGGCGACGACGTTGGCCAGGAAGCCCTTGTCGATCATCCCCTGGATATCATCGTCGGTGATAGGGATCCCTGCGGCCCGCACGTTCGTGCGGACTCGCTCGACGATCTTCTCGAGAACCTGCTGATCCTGCCCCGCACTCATCGGCACCCTCCCGACCACAGCGTCGCTGCATCCCGCCCGGTAATCAGTCGGGATACGGCTCGTCCTCACCTCCTGGATTCCCCTTGTAGCATCGGACCCCGTTTCGGGCAACCGGATGGGGCGTTGGTGTGGGTGGCACGGGCAGGAAGGAGCTGTGGTAGAGGGGGGCAGCGGTGGGTGGTGAATGGATGTCCACGTCGTGGCGCGTGCCCAGCGGCAGACGTCCTATCATCTGGGTGTTAGACCTGCTGAGACCCAGCCGGCTTGAGCCGGCTTTCGTTGTGAGCCCGGCGGCTTCAGCCCCGGGCACGGGCCACGATGTGAGATTCTTCACGCCACCCACCCCCGGCTCGCGCCGAGTACGGACATCCGCTCACCCGGGCGTGCGCCCTGATGCGTGCGACACCGCGACTCCAAGAGCCGATGACGACCGCCGCGCACGGATCACGATCTACACCCGTGCTACACTTCGGGTTCGAACATGGCGCGTGATGGGAGCGAGCAGGCAGCCGACATGACGACGACGCAGACACCTTCGACGGCACCGGCGACACGACCGGTGCGGCTGGCCCGGCGGAACCGGCCGGTGTCGCTCTACGATCTGACCCTGGCGGAGTTGGAGGAACGGCTGGCTGGGGACGGCGTGCCTCGCTACCGGGCACGGCAGATCTTCCACTGGGCCTATCGTCAGCTCGCCGTCGATTACGACGCCATGACGGTCCTCCCCAAGGCGCTGCGCGCCGATCTGGCCACGCGGCTGCCCTTGACGCCGCTGACTCCCGTGCGCGAGGTACAGACGGACGACGGCGAGACGATCAAGACCCTCTTCCGCACGGTCGACGGCCAGCACATCGAGACGGTGCTGATGTTCTACCCCGACCGCACGACCGTCTGCGTCTCCTGCCAGGTCGGCTGCGCGGTCGGTTGCAGCTTCTGCGCGACCGGGATGATGGGCCTGACGCGGAACCTGACCGCCGGGGAGATGGTGGCGCAGGTGGTCGCGGCGGCGCGCCGGGCGCGGGAGGCTGGGCGGACCTTGACCAACATCGTGATGATGGGGATGGGCGAGCCGTTCCAGAACTACGACGCGACCATGCGCATGGTCCGCATCCTCCACGAGGAAGAGGGGATGAACTTCGGCGCCCGGCGCATCACGGTCTCCACCTCGGGGCTCGTCCCCTTCATCGACCGCCTGGCGAGGGAGCCGTTCCAGGTGAAGCTTGCGGTGTCGCTCCACGCGCCGAACGACGAGCTGCGCTCGTCGCTCGTCCCGCTGAACCGCCGGTACCCGATCGGGGAGTTGATCGCCGCCTGCCGCCGCTACGTGGGGGAGACCGGGCGGCGGGTGACCTTCGAGTATGTCCTCATCGACGGCGTGAACGACAGCGATGCCAATGCTGAAGAACTGGCCCGGCTCCTGCGCGGCCTGCTCTGCCACGTCAACCTGATTCCCCTGAACCCGACCCCGGCCGCTCCGTTCGGCCGGCCCAGCGTCGAGCGCATCAACCGCTTCGAGCAGATCCTGCGCGCTCGCGGCATCCCGGCGACGGTGCGCTACTCGCGTGGCGTCGACATCTCCGCGGCCTGTGGGCAGCTCCGGGCCGAATACGAAGCGGCGGGCGCGTAAGCCCACGACGGGCAGCGGGTCCGCATTGGGTCCGCCTCGGCTCCTTCTACCCGTGGCGCTATCGGCGATATGATCCTCGGCGCGTCCCGGGGCTCGTTCCCGGTGCTTCGGTGTGCGAAGGACCGATCCGAGCCATCGAGGCGCAGAAACGGGGCGTATTGGGCCTGGATGGGCTAACGAATGGAATCGGAGGGATCATGGCACGGGTCGCGATCGTGATGGGCAGCCAGTCCGACATGCCGTATATGGAAGAGACGATCAAGGCACTGGATGGACTGGGCCTCGACCACGAGGTCCACATCATGTCGGCGCACCGCACGCCTGATCTGGTGCAGCGGTTCGCGACGGGCGCGGCGGATCGGGGGGTGAAGGTCGTCATCGCCGCGGCGGGTGGTGCGGCGCACCTGCCGGGAGTGATCGCTTCCTGGACCACGCTGCCGGTCATCGGCGTACCGCTCCCCACGACCGATCTCAAGGGGTTCGATGCCCTGCTCGCCATCGTGCAGATGCCGGCCGGGGTGCCGGTGGCGACGGTGGCCGTCGGGAAGGCCGGAGCGCGCAACGCGGCGTTCCTCGCGGCGCAGATCATCGGGCTGTCGGAGCCGCAGTTCGCTGACGCCTACCGGGCCTACCGTGAGGAGCAGGCCGCCAAGATCCGGGAGGGTGTCACCGGGTTCTAATGCGAGCGGTGGCGGGCGGCACCCGTCGGGGGTGTAGGCTCCATACCAGGAGGGGCTCACCAGCCGGTGTGTGCTGCCCGCCGTAAGTGTAGTTTCCATCCTGGAGGGGCTCACCGCTCGGCGAGTGCCCGGGGCTCAAGCCCCGGGCTGACAACCAAAGCCGGCTGAAGCCGGCTAGAGCAGATCAGACTTGACGCCCAAGTGAAAGGGTGTTCGCTACCCGGTAAGTACCCGGGGCTCAAGCCGCCGGGCTGATAGTTTGGTAAGCCCACTGAAGGGGCTACGATGGCTACCGACCGGCGTCGTCCGATTCGGCCACCCACCGGACACCGCATCCCCAGCCCCTTCAGTGGGCTTCGCCGTGTCAGCCCGGCGGCTTGAGCCCCGAGCACGTACCACGGTGTGGGAACCGTCACACCCCCCACGGCGCGGGATCATCCGCCCGTGGGACCGTCGGGCTGGCAGGCGCGGCAGAGGCCGAAGATGGCGAAGTGATCCATCCGAGCGGCAAAGCCGTAGTCCTCCTGGAGCCGAGCACGGAGCGGCTGGAGGACCTCGTCGGCCAGCTCGATCGTCTCGCCGCACCGCTGGCAAACGAGGTGGTGGTGGGGCTGCGTCCCCACCAGTTCGTACTGACGCACGCCCTCGCCCAGGTCGGTGACGGCTACCAGACCCAGCTCCACCAGCCGGTCGAGCGTGCGGTAGACCGTCGAGCGGTTGAGAAAGGGGTACTCCCTGCGGACGAGGTCGAAGATCTCATCCGCCGTCATATGCCCCTCGCCCGCTGCGAGCGCGGCGAGCACCATCATGCGCTGCGGGGTTACCCGGAGTCCGGCACGACGCAGTGCGTCCTGCAGCGTCTTATCCCCCTGCACCTCACCCGACATCCTCGTCTACTCCCCAGATCGCGGTTCATCGATGCCTAGCTTACTCCGGGTTGACCGCCGGGGCCACGGGCATTAGTATGCTACTAGTTGCAATTGCAACGAGTTGCTGAATCTATGCGGTTCGAGCACGCAGCGACTCGGCCCGCGGCGACATCCTCGAACGATTCCTGCAACGCCGAACGGAGGGCAGGTGACGATGGCGGACCTTGGCGCGCTGGCACTCATCGCGACCGGGTTGGGCCTCGGGCTCCGGCACGGTATCGACTGGGACCACATCGCGGCCATCACCGACATCACCGGGACGATGGACGACGACGAGCCGATCAAGCCGGTGCAGGGCGGGGCCGACGGGGTTGGTGCTGCGACGCTGGCGCCTGGTCGTCACTCCCTGACGGCCGAGTCCCGGCATCGGTTCTTCCTCGCCACGCTCTACGCGCTGGGGCATGCCCTGGTGGTCGTCGTGCTGGGGCTGCTCGCTCTGTGGACGAGCACAATCCTGCCCGACTGGATCGATCCCATCATGGAGCGCGTCGTCGGTGTGACGCTGCTGGCGCTCGGCGTCTGGATCCTCTACTCGCTGTGGCGGCACGGGCGGAATTTCCAACTGCGCAGCCGCTGGATGCTGGTGTTCGCCGCCGTCGGGAACGCCTGGGCGTGGTTGCGCAGCCGCCTGCGCGGCGAGCGCTATGTGCGCCATGACCACTGGGTCAGCAGCTACGGTTGGAAGACGGCGCTGGGCATCGGCATGATCCATGGCATCGGCGCCGAGACAGGATCCCAGGCGCTGATCCTGGCCGCGACGGCCGGTGCGACGACCAAGGTGGCGGGATCCGTGCTGCTGGTGGCCTTCGTGGTCGGCCTGGTGATCTCAAACTCGCTCATCGCCGCCCTGACGACGTTCGGCTTCGTCTCGTCCCGCACGCGGCGCACGGTCTTCGTTGTGATTGGGCTGATCGCGGGTATCTTCAGCCTCTTCCTGGGCTTCCTGTTCACCACGGGTATTGGGGTCGAGCTCCCCGATCTCCAGGAGTTGATCGACCGCGTCATCTAGTGGCCGGG
>NZ_JADGHZ010000197.1 GCF_019683595.1 Sphaerobacter sp.
CCCCTCACCCCCCAACCCCCTCTCCCACGGAGGGGCGAGGGGGAGCACTACGGATGACGCATGACGTATGACGGATGGTCTACGACAGGCTACACGTGGCCAGTGGAGGACTCGTGGGGCCAGGGCTGCCGGTGGGTCCGGGCTCTTCGGTGATGCCCATCGCCTGGTAGTCCGCGATGGGGCGCGGGGCCTGGAGGCGCAGAACGGCGCGGCCGGAGTCGTCGACGGTGAAGACCCCAGCGCTGGTACGCGCCTCTCCCTCGCGGAGCCAGACCTGATAGACCCGGCCGTCGGGCGTCGGCGGGATCTCCGTTACCACCAGCAGCGCCTCGCGGTCGTCGCCCGAGACGTAGAGGGTGCCGTAGGCGTGATTGTCACCCTCGGAGACGAGCGGGATGGCGCGGGCGGCTCCGGTGAGGGCGGCGGCGGCCATCTGCTGCTCCTCGCGCAGTTCGGCCAGGTCGGAGCGAACGCGCGCGAGGTCGCGGGCGATCAGTGCGAGCGCGATGCCGAGCCCGATGATGAGCACGGCGGCGGCGGCCAGGGCGACGCGCATCCAGCGCGGCGTCTGCAGCCGGCTGATCGGTGTCGGTGTGGCGGGCGCTGTCGCGTCCTGTGGGGTAGGCGAGGAGCCGTCCGCATCCGTGTTCAACCGGGCGAGCAGGCGGTCGCGCAGGTCGGGGGGCGGGTCGGCCGCAGGTGCCAGCGTCGCGAGCGCGCCGATGGTGGCCTCGAGCCGTGCGCGCTCCCGTTGGCAAGCTGGGCAGGTGGCAAGGTGCGCGGCCACGGCCTCGCAGCCCTCGTCGTCGAGGGCGCCGAGGAGATAGGCTGGCAGGTCGTCGGCCACCTCGTCGTGGCTCAGGGCACGTCGGTCCATACCTCTACTTCTTCCAGGATGTCGGCCAGGCGCCGGAGCGCCGTGCGCACCCGAGTCTTGATTGTACCTAGCGGCACATCCAGGTGAGCGGACATCTGGCTCTGCGTCATTCCACGAAAGTACGCGAGTTCGATCACCTCGCGCTGGGCCGGCGTCAGCTCCTCCAGCGCGGCCCGCACCCGGTCGGCGACCGTATGCGTCCAGATCTGGTCGCCCGGCTCCGGGTCCGGGTCGACGATGCGCTCTTCGAAGGGGGCGCCCCGGTCGTCGTCGTGGAACGTCTCGCGCGACCGGCGCCGGAGCAGGTCGATGGCCCGGTTGCGTGCCACCCGCAGGATCCACGGACCGAAGGCGCCGCGCTCGCTGATGTAGGTTTCCGGCCGCTGCCAGAGGGTCAGGAAGGCGTCCTGGACCACATCCTCCGCCGCGCGCCGGTCGTGGAGGATGTGGAGCGCGAGCGAGTAGACCGGTCGGGCGTAGCGATCATAGAGCAGGGCCAGCGCGTCCTGGTCACGCGCCCGGATGCGCTCGATCAACTCCTGGTCGCTCGGCGAAACCGACACGGCGCACCCCTGCTCTCTGATCGACGCTCGGCCGAGGCCCTGGGGGCGCCTGGCCGCGATCCCGCTGTGGTGATGGGCAAATTATACGCCATGCGCGCGTGCTAGCCGCCCCGGTACGAGACATTCTGGACCCATTCCCCACAACACCCTGCACGACCGAACCCTTCCGCGGTGGGGGGCTCCTACGCCTCGGACTCGTTCGTCGTATCTCCGGCGGTGGCGCGTGCCGGGGGGTTAGAGCCGCCGGGCTGACAAGGAAAGCCGGCTGAAGCCGGCTTTGGAGTGCGGCGGCCCGAGCCGCCGCTTTGGTATGGCGCGGCTGATGCCGCGCCGGCGTCGGGACATCGGATGGGTGGTGTGAGGATCGCGCCGCCTGGCCCGTGCCCGGGGCTAAAGCCGCCGGGCTGACAAGGCGAAGCCGGCTGAAGCCGGCTGGGGACGCTGGGGGCGGCAGGTGGCTGTATCGGATACGCCTGCATCTCGTCATCGTAGCCACTTCAGTGGGCTTACCCCTATTCAGCCCGGCGGCTTTCGCCCCGGACATGTACCGAGCGGTGGGACACAACGCCGACGTGGGAGTCCTGTTCCCCCAGCCGACTTTAGCCGGCTTTCTTTGTCAGCCCGGGGGTTCACCCCCCGGGCGCGGGCCTCCACGCGGGATCCTTCACGCCACCCACCCCCGGCACGGGCCGACCGCCCACACCCGACTAGTTCGTCATGCTCCATCACCCCCGAGTTCCTATCACCGCCGCGGAGCCTCGCCAGGGGCGCGCCGATCCCTGGGGGCGGCTATGGCTATGACGGCATGGTGCCGAGCGTCACCTGCACCTGCGTCTCCTGTGACCCGCGCATGACGGTCAGGGTGATCGTGTCGCCCGGGCGGTGCGTGTTGACGATCTCCGCCAGTGACGACTCGGTGGTCAGTGGCTGGCCGTCGATCTCGGTGATCACGTCGCGGGACTGCAAACCGGCCTGCTCGGCCGGGGAACCCCCGACCACCTCGATCACCACCACGCCGCTGATTGCCCCCTCAATGCCGAGCTGGGCGGCGATCGCGGGCGTCAACTGCGTGTAGCGGATGCCGATGTAGGGATGGGTCACTTTGCCGGTGGCGACCAACTCATCCGCGAACGGCTTGACGGTCGAGATGGCCAGGGCGAAGCCGATCCCCTCCGCCTGGAACCCCGACTGCGTCGTCCCCGCGACGAGGGTGTTGATGCCGATGACCTCGCCGGCCAGGTTCACCAGCGGCCCGCCGGAGTTGCCTGGGTTGATCGCCGCGTCGGTCTGGATGACGTTGAAGAGGAAGGGGCCGGCCTCCCCGCTATCGCCGGGCTCCTGCACCGTCCGGTTGAGCGCGCTGACGACCCCGACGGTGACGGTCGGCCCGCCCGGCAGCGCCAGCGCGTTGCCGATAGCCACCACCCACTCACCAACCTGGAGCCTGTTCGAGTCGCCCAAGGGTGCGGTGGGCAGGTTCTGCCCGTCGATCTTGAGCACGGCCAGATCGGTCTGCGGGTCGGTGCCGACGACGTCCGCCGGGAAGGAGCGGCCGTCGGGCAGGGAGACGCGCAGGCTCTGGGCCCCGGCGACGACGTGGTTGTTGGTCAGGATGTAGCCCGCCGGATCATAGATGATCCCGGAGCCGACGCCCCCGGGAACGGTGAAGGGCTGGTTGAACTGGTCGAAGCGCGTCTCCTCGCTGGTCACCTGCACCACCGCCGGCTTGACCCGCTGGCTGACCGCGATCACGGCGCCGATGAAGTCGCCGCTCAGCGGCTGGGCCACGGCAACGTTGGGTGGCGCGGTCGGGCTGGTGCTAACGCTCGACGTGGGCGGGGGGCTGCTGCCCGGTGTCCCGCTCGTCGCCGTCGGGGCCGCGCCGGCGTCGCCGGTCCCGCCGTTACCCCCGCCGCGGGTCACACTACAAGCCGGGGCGATGGCCAGCAGGAGCAAGAGCACGGCCATGCCCCAGTAGGTCGCCGCTCGTCGGGTCTTCATCGTCCACTCCCTCATCGGTTCGTTCCATCGTCGAGGCGTGTCAGATCGCGCCGTGTGATGCCCTGGCTCGGGCTCTGTATCGCCCGCGGCGCGTCCGGTGTTGGTGCCACGGTCATCGCAGAGTGCCGGCCGCGACTGCCGGCGCGGGGGCGTCGTCGGGGCGGCGGGACGGTTGCGTGTTCCCGCGCGGCGACCCATGTCGCAGGGGTGGCGGGTGCGTGGGGCGAAGCTGTCGATCTCGTACATTCATCTCTCGCTTTCTTAAGGTGGTTCCCTTGTCTGGGGGGTACAGCGGCGGTAGAATCGGTAGCCCGGCGATCTTCGTGGGATCCTTCCTTGCCGCCCGGAACGAAGCCTCTTTGGTGCGCGCTCCCGGCCAGGGTAGGGTAGGGAAGACGGGGGGCCGATGTGGATGCGCAGGGTGCGCGTGTGAACGGGATGCGGCTGCGGGTGGAAGCCCTGGCGGACCGTGTGACTCCGCACCTCGCGGCGCTCTCCCCGACTTTTGCCGCTCTCCCCACCGATGAGCAGCGCCGGCAGGTTCTCGACTACCTCGATGGTCTCGACTGCGGAGCGAGCGGCCCGGCTCCAGCCGCGGTGGCGTCCCTGGTGGGCGCGCTCGGCGGTGCGGAGGACGTCGGGCGGGTCATCACCTGCCTGTACACCATCGGCGATATGCTGCAAGACGAGGTGCGGGAGATCCCCGGCGCGCCGGAGGCGATCGCCGCGTGGACGCGGGAGGCGGTTGCGCAGGCGGCCCGCCACGCCGTCGACGCCGTCTCCGAGGGATACCGCGCCGAGGTGGAACGGTTGCGCCGGGGCGAGGAGCGGCTCATCAGCCTGCAGCGGGTCAGCGCGGCGATGACCAGCGACCTCGATCTCGACCGGACCCTGACGGTCCTGGTCGAAGAGGCGCGGCGGTTGATGCACGCCGATACCGCGGTGATCCGGCTCTACGACGAGGAGACGGAGAGCCTGCGCCTCATCGCCGAGGCGGGCGACGCGAAGGGGTTGCGCCTCGGCGAGGTCGTCCCGCTCGACGGTTCGCTCTCCGGCTATTGCTTCCGCCGCGCCCGGCCGGCGGTCAGCTCCGACGTGCGGCGTGACCCGCGACTCGGGCAGGAGATCAAGCGGGCTACGCGCTTCGGCTCGATGCTGGTCGTTCCCCTGCGCGTGCGCGACCGGCCGATCGGCGTGCTCCTGGTCGGGTCGTCCGCGCGCGGTGCCTTCAGCGAGGAGGACCAGACACTCCTGAGTCTGCTTGCCGATCAGGCCGCCAGCGCCATCGAGAACAGCCGCCTGTACCAGCAGGCGCAGGGGCAGATCGCGGAGCTGGCGATTCTCCAGCGCATCTCCAGCGTCATCTCGTCGAGCCTCGACCTGGACGACGTGTTCCAGGCGATCTACGACGAGATCCGCGGCGTGATGCCGACCGACGCGTTCATCATCGGGTTGACCCGTGAGGACGGGCTGCTCGACCTGGAGTTCATCGCGGACGGCGGGCAGCGCTACGCCCCGGTTCGGGCGTTCCAGTACAGCGAGGTCTTCCGCCGTGCACTGGAGGAGCGGCAGCCGGTCATGGTCGGCGACGTGCTCGATGCCGAGGCGCCGGCGATGCGCAGCGTGGGACACCCGCGCACGAAGGTGCGCAGCGTCATCGCCGCGCCGCTGATCCAGGGCAACGAGGTCATCGGCCTGCTGAGCGCGCAGAGCTACGTGCCGCACCGTTACCGGGAGTGCGACGCGCGGCTGCTCATGACGATCGCGAACCACGCGGTCGTGGCCATCGAGAACGCGCGCCTCTACCGTCAGGCACAGAGCCTGGCGATCGCCGAGGAGCGGAATCGCCTCGCGCGGGAGATCCACGATACCCTGGCGCAGGGGCTGATCGGCATCATCCTCTACCTGGAGCGGCTCGACCTGGAGATCCCGCAAGACGACCGTCAGTACCGGCCGCTGGTGGAGCGGGCGCTGTCGCTGGCGCGCGGCAACCTGGAGGAGGCGCGCCGCTCGGTGCACGACCTGCGGGCGGCTCCGCTCGAAGGCCGGACGCTGGTGGAGGCGCTGTCGCACCTGGCCGAGGATCTGCGCAAGGAGCGGCTCTTCAACGTCGAGTTGACCGTGCCCAAGGCGCTTCCGCTGCTCGCCGCTCGGGTGGAGACGGCCCTGTTCCGGATGGTGCAAGAGGCGATCTCGAACGCGCGCAAGCACGCGGGATGCAAGACGCTCGCGATCCGGCTGTCGGTGGCGGGGGGCATGGTTACCCTCGAAGTCCACGACGACGGGCGCGGTTTCGAAGTGGAGCGCGTGCTGGGCGAATCACACCGCTTCGGCCTGTCGACCATGCGGGAGCGCATCACCCAGGTGGGCGGCGAGTTCACCGTCGAGAGTTGTCCAGGCGACGGCACGATCGTCCGCGCCACTATCCCCCTCTCCCAGGCGACCCACTCCGAATCCGAGGCGGTGTAGGGGCGGCGGTTACCCCTCATCCCCTAGCCCCCTCTCCCCCAAGGGGAGAGGGGGAATG
>NZ_JADGHZ010000198.1 GCF_019683595.1 Sphaerobacter sp.
GCTGCACCACCGGTGTTGCTGGTTCAACCGGGAGGATGGGCGCCCGCTGCGGGCGGTGGCCGACCTGATTGCGTGGTAACACGGCTCCATAACGCACACTAAGCGTTTTCGCTCCGGGCAGGTGCCGGCAGTGACGCTACTCTCGTCACCCCGCTACGCTTCGTCGTTCCCAGCCGGCTAATGGCGTTTCACGCCTTAATCGGGCAACAGACCGACGTCGCGCAACAGGACCTCCGAACCGTCCGCGAACTGATCCAGGAAGGCTGCCACCTGTCCCGTGAGCTGGCGCCCCTGCGCCGCCAGCCGATGGTCACCACCACGTCCCGCGTGACTCAGCACCACCGCGTCTCGATCGGGTGGGTCCAGGGTGCATCGGTCGGCAGCCACACGATCTCGAAGCCCAGCGCGGCCGCCACCGCCCGCACCGCCGGATGCCGGGGCACCGGCCAGGTGTCCCAGACCAGAGAGCGCGCCTGGGGGGAGCGGCGGCCCGCAGCCGGCGCAGGACGCGCAGGAGCCGGTCCACCCCCACCGGCCGCGCCCCGAGCCACCCGACCTGCCCGGTGAGCAGATCGAGCGCCCCGGCTCAGTCGTCCGCGGCACGGTGGGCCCGGGCCCGCGCGGGGCAGAGGTCAACCACAGGATATTGTCGTGCGTGTCCACCGGTGGGCCCGGGCCCGCGCGGGGCAGAGACCAGCCCCAGCGACGGCTGGCGCACCAGCGGGCGCTCGTGGGCATACCGCACCCGCACCCGCTCGGGGGCGGCGCGGGCCCGGGCCACCGCCTGGTCGATCGCAGCCAGCTTCGGTTGGTAGTCGGGATCGGGACCGTGCAGGGCAAAGCGGCCATGGGTGCGGCGCACCCCGAGCCGGGTCAGGACCTTACTGATACCCGACAGACGGTCATCACGCAGCCAGGGCACCACCGCCCGCAGGTCGGCCAGCCGCCAGCGCGGGCGGGTGTGGCCTGCCCTCAGGCACGCGTCGATCGCGTACATCTATGTGATTCGCCCAACTCCATGAGCCGTCCCCGGCGAAGCGAAGGATCTCTAACGTGGGTGGTAGCCGCAGCGCGAGATCCTTCGCTTCGATTCGGATGACATGGATCCGAGGCATCGCTCACAGCGATACCGTCCGCAACATGAGTTCGCGGCATCGCCCGCACCATGGGTTCGGAGCGACGTGCGCAACACGAGCGTAGGGCTTCACCCGCCCTATGCACACGAGGCATCACGCGCAAGGGGTGCTACGCCGCATCAAGGGCTGGGTCTTCCGGCATCGGGGTTGGCGCAAGAGCCGGATCGGGGTCGGGCTCCGGTGGGCTCGGGACGGGATCGGGGGCCGTGTCGGAATCCGGATCGGTGCCGACAGCCGCAGCGACCGATGCCGGCGGTGGCGCTGGTGGCGGGAGCGAGGACGGCTGCTCGGCCGGGGTACCGGCCGTATCCGGCGGAGCGGGCACGGGATCGTTCTGCGGGAGGTCGGTCGCGTCCGATGGTGGCGGGTCGTGTGCCTGCTCGGGTGGGGAGCACAGCAGCGGGTCGGACGTGACCTGCTGGTCCGTCAGCGCCGCCGTGGTTTCCGGCGCGAGGGTGAGCCGCAGCGCCCCGGCCACGGCCGCGTCGCGGTATTCCTCGGGGATGGTCAGGCAGAAGTCGTAGCCCATCCGCCAGAGGTCGAGCGTGATCGTAACGGTGGCACCGGTCGGCCGCCATTCGCCGGTCGCCGGGTCCTGGTACTCCAGCGCCAGCACGATCGTCGTGCCCGCCTGCAACAACGGGAACCGGTCGACGACGACCTGGCCGCAGATGCGACCGTCCTCGGCGCATTCCCAGGTGATGCGCTCGATCGTCACCGGCCACTTTGCGCGCGGCTCGCGCGGCTCGCGCGGCGGCTGCGGCCGGGGCGCGAGCGGGTCGATGCTGAAGGACGGCGGCACGGCCGGCACCGGCGTGACCTTCGGAGTGGGCGCGGGTGGCAACACCGGTGCCGGATTCGTCGCTGGCGTGGATGCGGGTGGCTGTACCGGTGTCGGAGCCGGCGCTGGACGCGGTTTCGGCGTAGGCGCCGGCGTTGGCATCGGGGACGGCTCCCGGTTGCCGGGCCGCGGCGCGTTGGACGACGCCGGGGTGGGCTTCGGCGTCGGCGTCACCTGCGGCTTGGGATTCGGATCGCTCGCCGGGTCAGGCTGGGTCGTCGGCGCCGGGCTCTCGCCTCCGTCGCGCGCGGTGGGCGTGGGCGTCGGAGTGCCGTCCGTGCGATCCGGCTTCGTCAACGGCGCGGCCGTCGGTGTTCCGTCCTCGCCGTCCGTCGTCTCGTCGGTGACGCGCTGATCGCCGGTGCCGGCCTCTTCAGTGGCCGCCGCGTTGGTGGCGTTCTTTCGGCCCGGGTTGTACCCGATGGTGTCGCTCCCGGCGAAGGAGCAGCGGTCACCGCTTACGAGCCCTTTGACGGTGATCGTCACGTCGCCGGCCGGCTGGCCGTTCAGGAGGTCCTCGGCCAGATCATGGGGGATCGTTACCTCAAGCCGTCCGTTGCCCTTGTACTTCGGCGCCGTCGCGATGTTCGGCCCAATTATCTTGGCGCCGCTGCTCAGCGTGATACTGGCGATATCGATCTGGTGGGCTGAGTAGGCGGGTGACGCGTCGCTCGGGAGCGTGATCTCAACCTTGAGGTCAGGCCCGTTGCCGGTCGGATTGAATGAACGGGGCGTGATCCACACGTCCGCCGGGATCGGGTCGGCCGGGCACCAGGTGCCCATCTGGACCGTCGCGCGGATGGTGAGATCATCGGACCAGCCGCCGTAGGCGATCGGCAGGGTCAGCATCGAGAGCAGGCAGAGCGCCGAGAGCGCGCTGAGTGCGGTGGTGCGCAGGCGCTTGATCCGGCTGCGCAGGCGAGCCTTCCCCGGGCGCGCCGTAGGCTGCGGCGTGGCGGACGTTGGAGGTGTCAACCGGCAAAACGGATACTCACTCATCGCACCACCGCCGTCACGAGACGCTTGAGGTAGATCCCCGGTAGCCCCGCCTTCGGGATGTGCAGCGCGAGCCGCCCCCGGACGTTCTCCGCCGGCACCGGGCTATCGGGCGCGTCGTTGTTGTCGCCCTGCGTGATGAAGACGAGCCCGGCCACCTCCTGGCGGATCTCGATGATCCGGTGCAGCACGTCGTGGTTGCCGTCCCGGAACTGGATGATGTCCCCGACCTTCAGGTCTTCCGGATCTACCGGGCGCACGATCACCACGTCGCCGGTGTGGAACTTCGGCTCCATGCTGATCCCCTGCACCAGCACCGGCCGCACGCCGAAGACGCCAGTGTTGAACCAGAAGATGACGAGGATCGCCGCGACGGCGCCGACCCAGAACAGGCTCAGGCCGCTTTCCTCCTCGGTCCCGTCCTCGTCGGCCGGCTGGATGACGACGAGCCCGCCGATCGGGACGATGACGCCGATGAGCGCGGTCATCATCCAGGGGAGGTCAGGCAGGACCGGAGCGAACCACTCGAAGGCGCCCAGCACCCCGAGGTAGGCGGCCGACGCGAGCGGACCGCCGGAGAGCGCAAGGTAGGTCGCCAGCAGGCTTCCGGCCGCCGCCGGTAGGAGCACGCGGCCTGCGAAGTCGAACGCGGTGTCCGACTGGCCGAGCTGGCTCAACGCGTGGAGCGGGATCGTCGCCAGCGTCAACAACACCGTCGTCGCGCCGAAGGCGATGAGCTCGCCGTGGCGCCGGAGCGCGGTTACAAGGTACCAACGCGCGACCTCACGGCCGATCAACAGCGCGCCGACGTACCAGGCGTTCTTGACGAGCGAGAGCGGGTCGTGAGGAAAGGGCGAGCGCCCGAAGCCGAGCGCGAACCCGGCCGCGACCGACAGGGTGACCTGGATGAGCCCGATGCTCAGCGCGGTCAGGGCCAGCCCATCCGGCCACAGCGCGCCGCGCCGATCCCCACCGAACAGCCAAAGCGCCAGCGCGGCGGGCGCGAGCCAGAGCGCGGGCTGGACGATGTAGAGATCGACCTGCACCGGCACCAGCGGCGCGATCAGCCGCGCGCCGAGGACCGCCGCGCCGACCGCGAGCCCGACCGCCACCCAGCCGAGCCCGGGCGATCGATCCCGCAGGTCTATCCCACTGGTCGATGCGCCCACCTGGCTCATTCCTGGTTGCCGCTCCCGTCCCTAGACGCCAATTCCTGACTGCCTGCGCGGTGCGGAACCGCCAGTCCAGATCGCTCGGGTGGGACGCGAAGAGCCCCACCCGGTACCCAAAAGCTGTCCACCGCGACTTATCAATGCCGCGGTGGACAGAGATGCGCGACTAGGACTCGGTCCCGAACGTGAAGTGGGCCGTCACCTTGGAGGTATAGGTGTGGTTCTGCTGAGCATTATCGAGGACCTTAGCGAGAGCCCAGCACTCCACCGAGCCGCCCGGCTCGATGACTAGACTGTCCTTGGGATTGCAGTCGCCGGTGAACTCGATCTCACCGTCCTTCGACCCGTCGTTCCAGCTCGACGTCGTGAGATCGAGCTTGGCGGGAACCGTGCCGTTGTTCTTCAGATCAAACAGCGCCTTGCACTCGTAGCCCGGATACGCGTTGTTGACGATGAGGCTGAGCGTTCGCGTCGTGCCCGTCTCACCCAAGTTGTACGTGCACGTGGCGCCGTAGTCACCCGTAGCACCGTTCTCGATGTTGACGTCGGCGAAGGTCACGCTCAAATTACCGGTTGCGACTTTCCCTTCGATGACGTTGGTCTGCTCCCACGCCGCGTACCCAACCCCAAGGCTGAGCAGAGCGACGAGGGCGATGACGGCCAAGATGGACGAGCGTTTGATTCGTCGGCGAACCATCATCACGTCCTCCTACATACGCAGCCCCAATTAGGGGCACATCCGTTGAACGATGGCTCGCCGCTTGCGATAAAATCCCCTTTGTGCAGCAGGGATCTGGCGGCGAGCCAGTCTCTTCTCACAGCCCCGGGCAGCGGCAACTGCCTGGGGCGTTTTCTTCACCTACCCTCGCTCGATAGCCCCTCCCTTCCCCTACCGTCCCTGCGCTGAACCGTGCGGTGGCGGTGGATCCCCTTGACGAGCCCGGTCAGCACGACCCTGACCGAGCGAATGGCCGAATCGCCAGGGACATGACCCAGACGTGAGTGCTGCGCGTTTTCGATACCGCACGGTTGTCCAAATGGCGCAGATGCCGGACCCTGCACCATTTGCTTCCCTGGTCGTAGCCCATTAGTACCACACCCCATCCCAGTCGTCAAGGTACGAAATTCCTACCCATGAAGGCGAGATGTTATTTTCATTTCTATTGCGCACAAACTCGCTTGGCTACGAAGCAATCTTGACTTGATGGCGAGCACACATGCCGAATCAGGGGACTCGGCAGGGGATGACAGGCGGCGTGTCCGCCGGGTGGCACGGACCACGGGGTGCGAGCCGCTCAGGCACGTGCCACGCGCCGACCATAGGCACGCGCCGGGCAGCAGGGGACGGCTCCCTCCACCCGAACGGCTCCGCGGACCGTGGCACCCGCTGCGTCCGGCGCCGGGCGGGAGAGGGCGCGAGCGCCTCTCCCGGCCACGGCTGTGCGGCATCCACCAGAAACGTGAGCACCGCCGGGGATGATCCCCGGCGGTGCCTGGATGGCTGGTTCGCGTCGAGCGGCTAGCGGTTGGGGTAGCGGGCGTCGAGCACCTGGACGCCGATGCGACCGAGCATCACGTCGTAGCGCTCTGGCCACTCACCCGGGTGCCACTCGAAACGCTGCCGCTCGAAGTACTGCACGGTGTAGACCAGCCCGGTGTCGGGATTGACCTCCTGGAACTCCTCGCTGATGGGCAGGCCGTAGACGGCCAGGCCGCCGAAGGTCTCCCAGTAGGTCCGGAACCCGCCGCAGAG
>NZ_JADGHZ010000199.1 GCF_019683595.1 Sphaerobacter sp.
CTGTCGAAGCCCAGATCCTCCTGCCAGGAGAGGAGCGCGCGCAGGCGGGCATGGTCGTTCTCGTTGCGGGCGACCAGGAGCGCGCCCCACTGGCGGTAGCCGACGTCGAGTCCCGTCTCGTCCTGGAGTGCGGCGACCAGCCAGGGATAGGCCGAGAGGCTGCGCGCCGTCAGCTCCACGCGCACGGCGGGCGTGTCCTTGTTCGACGGCGGCGCGATGATGCCGGCCGAGGCCCCGCTGGCTTCGCCACCGATCGCCCCGCGCTCGACCACGGCCACGCGATGGCCCTTGCGCGCCAGTTCATAGGCGATGGCGCAGCCGATGATCCCGCCGCCGACGATTGCGACCTCGACTGCCTGGTAGCCCATGCCGCTCATGGCTCTCCTCCTGATCGCTCCCTGGTCGGCGGCCCCATCCCCGCGCCGCCGCACCCGCGGCACGTGGCCGCGTCTGGCACGCAGGCGTACCAGATCCACCCCGCGCTGGCAAGCGCAGCGGGGTGGCTCGCAAGAGCGGCCCTCACCCCCAGACCCTCTCCCAACTTTGGGAGAGGGGAGCAACTCGTACAAGACGCGAGGCGCGTGAGGCTCCGTCCGCCGTCCGCCCGGCATCGGCTTTGCGTTCGTCCGGCGCAGGACCGACGCGGGATGCAGACGGAATGACCAGAGGTCGGCGACGGGTGTCCCACCGGCGGGAGGCAGGGCGCTGCCGCGCAGGACGCAGGCGGCGCGGGAAAGGAAGGTTCCGATGAACGCCATCGTGCGCGGTGCGCTGGCCGGAACGGCGGCGACCGGGTTTATGTCGGCCGCTATGGCTGCCGGACGGGCGACCGGCCTGCTCGGGAAACCACCACCGAAGCACATCACGGAGCGGGTCGAAGAGGAGGCGGGTGTCCGCCACAAGCTCTCCGAGCCGGCCTTTCTCTCCAGTTGGCTCCTGGCCCACGTCGGGTACGGCACCGGTGCCGGGGCGCTCTTCGGCCTCGGGCGCCGCCTGCTGCCGTCGTCGGACATCGCTGCCGGGCTGCTCTACGGGGGATTGGTCTGGAGCGTGAGCTACCTCGGGCTGATGCCCGGCCTGAAGCTCTACCCGTGGCCCGACGAGGACCGAACCTCGCGGCAAGGGGTGATGATCGCCGCTCACGCCGTCTACGGCGTCGCGCTGGCGCTGATCGACCGCCGTCTCGGCGGCGAGGAGTCGCGTGCTCACGCGCGCTAGAGCCCGACCAGGACCAGGATCAGCGCGAGAGTCAGCAGGCTCAGCAGCGTCGAGGCCGCCAGCCCAAGGTAGAACGGACGGAGCCCGACGGCGCGCATCTGGCCGAGGTTGGTGCTCAGCCCGACGCCGGTGAGGGCCGCGAGGACGAGCAGCTTGGCCCCCTCGCTCGCCGCATGGCCAGCCTGCGGAGAGATAAGCCCGAGGCTGTTGAGCAGCGCCATGCCGAGGAAGCCGAGCACGAAGGGCGGCACCACCGACAGCACCCGCCGGGCACCCGACCGGCTCGTGCGACCGGGGCCGGCCGAACGGACCGCATGCGCGTACACGGCGCCGATGACGACGAGCAGCGGGCCCATCAGCGTGTTCCGCGTCAGCTTGACCACCGTGGCCACCTCGCCGGCCGCGTCCGAGTAGGCAAACCCGGTCGCGATCACCTGCGACGTGTCGTTCACCGCGGTACCGGCCCAGTAGCCGAACGCCTGGTCGGAGAAGGCGGCGAGGTGGCCGATCGCCGGGTAGAGGAGCACCGCGAGCGTGCCGAACAGGGTGATCGTCGCCACGGCGAAGGAGACGTCGCGCTCCTTCGCCTCGACCGTGGGGGCTGTGGCGATGATGGCCGTGTTGCCGCAGACCGCCGTTCCCACGCCGATCAGCAGGCAGAGCCGCGGCGGCAAGCGCAGCAGTCGCCCGATGCCGAGGGTGAAGAGCAGCGCCGTGGTCATCCCCGCCAGCACGATGACCAGGGCATCCAGCCCGGTCATCAGCACGTCCTGGACGCTGAGGCGCGTCCCGAGTAGGACGATGCCGACCCGCAGCAGCGTGCCGACCGCGAACCGGATGCCCGGCTGGAAGGCCACGGGCAGGCGCACGGTGTTTCCGATCGCAATTCCGAGGAGGAGTCCGACGGTGACTTCGGCGATGGCATCCGGCAGGGCGCCGGCCACGCCGCGGCTCACGGCCGCCAGGAGGAACACGAGGCCGAGCCCGGGCGCATACCGCGTGACCCGGCCAAGGGCCGCATCGCGCGGTTTCCGCACGGGCGCCGGCTGAACCACCTGCCCGCGCCGTCGATTAGCCATGCCTCGTCACCGCTCCACTGTCCCGCTCGACCCCGCTGTCCGGGCCGCCTCACGCCCGAGTCCCGCTGGGCACAGTCTGCACTCACCGGAACGTCCGGAGAGACGGCCCGGCTGGACTGACGCAGCGGGGACGAAGCGGAGAAGGCGGCGCTGCGACGGCCGCGAACGCGAGGTCGCTCCCCCTGGCGCCGGCCGGCGCGGCGCCCGCGTGATTATCCACGATTGCCGTCAGGATCTGCACGCCCGCTGTGGTCGGAACGCGCTACGGGGTGATCTCGCGGATGAGGGCGGCGTACTCGGCGGCGTCGCGCTCGCCCGGCGGGGCGATGAAGACGCCGGTGACGCCGATCTCCACCAGCTCGCGCAGCCGCGCGCGGATCTCCGCCGCCGGGCCGACGAGGCTGACAGCAGCGACGAGCTCGGTGGGGATCAGGCGACGCGCCGCGGCGAAGTCCGCCACCTTGCGGATGTCGATGAAGGCCCCGCCGGCTTCCAGCACCTCGTCGGTGTGCATCACCTCCCGGACGCGGGCCATGATGGCCGGGACATCGAAGCCCGGCACCTCGATCTGCTGCGTCATGCCCGGCAGGGCGTTCACCAGCGCCATCTGGTTCTTCCGCCGCTCCAGCACCGGCTCCGGGTTGTCGGTGACGACGATCCCGGTCCGGACGTAGAAGCGAAAGGCCGCCGGGTCGCGGCCGGCCTCGGCAACCCAGGAGCGGACCATCGGGATCAGTCGCCGCAGGTAGGGCACCGAGGCGAAGTCGGCCACCAGCAAACCGTCGGCCCGCTCGGCCGCCCCCCGCAGGGCGCGCGGCCCGAGCGCGGCGAGGTAGATCGGCACGTGGGACTGCACCGGACCGATCGCGCGCGCCCAGTCGCGCACGTGGGATTGGCCCGTGGCGCTGGCCCGCCCACGCGGGCGCCACCACTGGCGCAAGAGGTCGATCGTCTCGGCCAGGACCTCGGGCGGGCGGCCGGTGCGAATGCCGAGTGCGCGGGAGTACCACTCGGCCTGGCCGCGGCCGAGCCCGAGGAAGGCGCGCCCACCGGAGAGCCGGTCCACCGTGGCCACCGACATGGCAATCAGGTTGGGGTGGCGCAGGTACGGGTTGGTCACCCCGGTGCCGAGGCGGATGCGCTCGGTCTCGCGCGCCGCGGCGGCGAGCACGGCGACGGCGTCCCAGCCGTCGGGATCCTCGCTCAACCAGACGGAGTCGAGTCCGGCCGCATCCGCCACGCGGATCGCCCGCAAGGTCGCATCGACGGCCGCCGCCGGGTCGGCCGCCCGCGCCCACGAATGGTGCGTCAGATCGAGGCAGAACTGGATCTCATGCGTCATGCGTCATCCGTCACGCGTACTGCGTACTCCGTATTGCGTATTCCGTTGCTCGCCCCTCTCCCCTTGGTGGGCTCCGTTCGAGAGGGGCCGGGGGTGAGGGGGACGAATGACGTATGACGCGCGACGCCTCACCCCACCTCCGGCCTCCGGGTGTGCCAGTCGGTGCGCGCCTGGTAGGCGCGGGCGACGGCGAGGATGCTGTTCTCGCTCCCGACGCGGCCGACGATCTGCATCGCCGTTGGCAGCCCCCGCTCCCCGAAGCCGTTGGGAAGGCTGATCGCCGGTAGCCCGGCGAGATTTCCTGCCGCGCCGATCGGGAGTCGGCGGACCTTGCCGAAGTAGGCATCGAACGGCATGTCCAGCGGAGCGGCGACCACGGCGTTGGTGAGGCACACGACGCCGTCGTAGCGCGCCAGGAGCCGGTCGAGCGCGACGCCGATGTGCCGCCGGACGCGGAGCGCACGCAGGTAGTCGACCGCCGGGATGACGGTGCGGGCGTAGGCGCCCCAGCGATCCTCGGGCGCGGTCAATCCGGCCACGGCGCCGCTCTCGATCAGATCCTCGAAGGCGGCCGCCGACTCGGCGTTCAGGATGATCCGTGCCACCTCGGCGTAGGGGAAGTCGGGCAGCGTGACCTCTTCCAGCGTGGCGAACTCGCTCAGCACCGCGAGCGACTGCTCGAAGTTGGCACGTACCTCCGGCTGTGCGTCGTCGAGCCCGTCACGCAGCACGCCCAGGCGGAATCCTTCGGTGCGGTCCTGCTCCGGCGCGTAGCGGTATGGCTCCGGCAGCGTGGTCGGATCGTCCGGGTCTGGCCCGGCGATGGCGTCGAGGACGAGCCCGCAGTCGTCCGCCGTGCGGCACATCGGGCCGAGCTTGTCCAGCGTCCAGGAGAGGGCCATCGCCCCGGCCCGGCTGACGCGGCCGTAGGTCGGACGGAGGCCGGTGATCCCACAGAAGTTGGAGGGGGAGACGATCGAGCCCCACGTCTCGGAGCCGATGGCGAAGGGGATGGCTCCAGCGGCGACGGCCGACCCGGACCCGCTGGACGAACCGCCGCTCCAGGACTCCGGGTTCCAGGGGGTGATGCCCGGCCCGGTCAGCGAGGCGTTCGGCTGGTTGTAACCCAGCCCCCCGGCAAGCTCGACCATGCTGAGCTTGGCCAGCAGGACCGCCCCGGCATCCCGCAGGCGGCGAATGACGGTGGCGTCGGCGTTGAATACCTGATCCCGCAGGGGCGCCGCGCCCCAGGTCGTCGGCGCGCCGACGGCCGCAAGCAGGTCCTTGGCCCCGTAGGGAATCCCGTGGAGCGGCCCCCGGTCGTAGCCTGCCTTCAACTCCGCCTCGGCCAGCGCCGCCTCGCGCCGCGCTCGGTCGAGCATGATCGTCACCACGGCGTTGTAGCGGCGCCCGACGGAGTCGAGGCGCTCGGCGAAGTGCTCGACCAACGCGGTCGGCGTCGTCTCGCCGCTGCGCAGCATCCGCGCCAGATCGCGTACGGTTGCGAAGCTCAGCGCATCGTTCGCCGCCACCCGTCATCCCTCCCCACGGTAGGGCCGGAACAGCACGTCCGGCTCGTCGGCGTTCGTCAGCGGGACACGGCGCAGGGCCTCTGCTGCTTCGACCATGCGGCGCAGCTCGTCCGCGACCCGCTCTTCCTGCTCCGCGCTCAGCCGCTCACCGTAGCGGGCACGCACGGCCTCCATCAGCCCCCGGGCCACAGCCGCGTGCCGCTCGCTCCCGTTCGACTCCGGCATCTCCGGCCTCCCTCTCTGTCCGTCGTGTGATGCCCCTCATGGCGGCACTATACGCCGCAGTCGCGGTTGTGTCAGGGGTGTGATGGATGCGTGATGCGTGATGCGACATACGTCATGCGTCATGCGTCGGCGTTTACCCCGACCGAGGCTGGCCACGACTCGGTCCGTGTGGAGGAACTCGCCCTCTCCGCCACAGCGGATACATGCGACGGGGCTGCGCGCTGTGGCGTGTGCCCGGGGGTTTATCCCCAGGCTGACAAGGCGAAGCCCACTGAAGGGGATGGGGCACCGCGGGGCGCAGACTCGGATGTGTTGGCTCCCGCCGCTCGGCATGTGCCCGGGGCTAAAGCCGCCGGGCTCACCACGAAAGCCGGCTGAAGCCGGCTGGGGAACAGCGTTGGCGCCCCGGTGAGAGCGTGTCCACCCTCTGGCGCGGGGCCGGGGGGGCAACCCCCCCCCGCCCGCCCCCCCCGCCGCCCCCCGGGGGGGAC
>NZ_JADGHZ010000033.1 GCF_019683595.1 Sphaerobacter sp.
GGGGCGGAGGGTGTGGCCGAGCTTGCGGAGGAGGTCGGGATCCTGGGGGGTGCGAGCGGCCTGGAGGTTCTCGGCGCGCACGGCTTCGTAGATCTCCTCGCGCACGATGGGGATGGAGCGCGGGGCCTCGATGCCGAGGCGCGCACGCTCGCCCTCGACGCTGAGAACCGTCACCCGAATCTCACCGTTGATCACGATGGTCTCACCGGCGCGCCGCGCGAGTACAAGCATGGGCGCACCTAATCCCTGACCGTGCCGAGAGGGTACCGCACGGGCCAGGTCGAGTCGGTCAGGACGACCTGGGTGCCGCAGCCGGCTTCCCGGTCGATGACGAGTGGGCCGGCCAGGTTGGCGGTGACCTCCGACGACTCCTGTACCGTGAGGGTGCAGTAGAGGTCGACCTCTGGACGTGCCCCGACGCCGAGTGCGGCCAGGGCTGCCTGGTCGCCCGGTCCGAGATGGTCGAGGTAGCCGGGGACGAGTGGCTGGACCGCGGCGACGAGTAACGACACGCTCGGTTCGTCGAGGCATTGGAGCAGGGCGAACTCGGGCGTCTCCGGGTCTTCCACGACGTTGAATCGGCGCCAACGGGGGAAGCCGACCAACCCCGCAGGGAAGAGCACCGTGATTCCGGCTGGGGCATCGGTGACCGCGTCGATCGCGTGGGCGAGTGCCATGTGATCCCTCTCCAGCCTACTTATGCCAGGTAGTCGAACAGGCTCGGCAGGATGCTGCGGGAGCCTGCGGCGAGCGACGCCTGGTAGACGGTTTGCAGCGTTGAGTAATCGCTCAGCGCCTTTGCCAGGTCGACATCCTGGATCTGACTCCGCAGGCGTGCCACGCTCAGGTCGAGCGCCTCCAGGCGGGAGGCCTGCTCTTCGAGCTGGCTGCCGATGGCCCCGGCGCGGGCCTGCGCCGTGAGGAGCGCCGTGTGCGCGTTGTCGAGCGCGTCGATGGCGGCGCGCATCGCGTTCGGGTCGTTGGCGACTACGGCCGCGTGCGCCTGGGCCAGGGCGTTGAGGGTCGGCAGGATGGCCGTGTCGCCGGTCACGTTGATCGTCGCGGTGACGCCGACGTCGATCACGCGCACGATCGGGCCGGAGTCACCCTGATAGACCGGGGCGTTGGGCGGCCCGCCGAAGGCCGGCGTGTCGGTCTTCTGGCCGGCGAAGATGTACCGGCCGTTGAGGCGCGTGTTGGCGGCGCCGATCGCCGACTCCAGGATGCGCTGCAACTCGGTGGCGATCGCATCGCGGTTCTCGGGCGCCAGCGTGCCGTTGGCGGCGGCGAGCGTGATCTCGCGGGCGCGCTGGATGCTGGCATTGATGCTGGACAGCGCCTGGTCGGTCGCATCGATCCAGGAGCGGGCGTCGTTCATGTTGCGCAGGTGCTGCTGGATGCGGGCGCGCGTTGAGTCGAGCTGGAGAACGTTGGCCGTACCGACCGGATCGTCAGACGGCCGGCTGATCTGCCGACCGGAGCTGATCTGGTCGGCTACGCGGTCCAGTCGCGCCGCGTTGCGCGTGACGTTCCACAGGATGGTCTCGCTCATCATCGCCGTCGAGACACGCATGGTCACTCTCCTACCGGCCGACGAGGCCCGTGCCGTTGATCAACTTATCGAGCATTTCATCCACGACGGTCATCGCCCGTGCTGCCGCTTGATAGGCGTGCTGGTACTTGATCAGGTTGACCGCCTCTTCATCGAGCGACACCCCGGCGACCTCCTGCCGGCGCCGGTCGATGGCACGGGACAGGGTTTCCTGGTTCGCCCGGTCGGCCTCGGCTCGCTCCGCTTCCCGCCCGACGCGGGCGATCAAAGTCTGGTAGAAGGAGTTGATGGTCGCCGTGCCGCCCCCCATGGTGAGCTTCTCGGTTAGCCCGGCGATGTCGAGCGCGATGTCGGCGTTGCCCGGCACTCCCGGTGCAGAGGCCACGGCAAGGAGCGACGGGTCTGCGGTCAGCGCCGGGAGCACGCGCAGGTCGCCGTTCGGCAGGATCTCGAAGAAATCGCGCCCGGGAGGCGTCGGCCCGGTGTCGGTGAGCCCGAACCCGGTCTGGTGCCGCGCGTTCACCTCGGCCACCAGCGTGTCGCGCAGGTTTTCCAGGTCGCCGAGGATCCCCGGCAGCGCGACGTTGTGCATCTCGATCAGCCCGGCGGCGGCGCCGAGCGTGACGTCGATCGAACTGCCGTCGCTAACCCACGTCAGCCCCGCGTTCCCCGTGACCGGGTCGAAGGTCACGCGCACGGCGTCGGTCTGGTCTCGATCCACCAGGGCGTGGCCGGCGATGTAGACGTTGACCGCGCCGTCCGGCGTGACGGTCGTGGTCGTGCCGATGCTCCGTGCGAGCTGATCGAGCAACTGGTCGCGGGTGTCCATGAGGTCGTTGGGCTGCTGGCCCATCGCCAGGACGCCGCGGATCTGGGCGTTCAGGCTCGCGATCTGCTCGGCGATCTGATTGATCCGGTCGGCCTCGAGCGCCAGCCGGTGGGCGGCCTCCTCGCGCTGCTGCAGCACCTGGTTGCGCATGGCATTGAAGCGCTGGGCGAGCGTCCGCGCCACCTCGATGAGCGCCTGGCGCGTGGGGACGTGCTCGGGCCGGTTCGCGACCTCTTCCCAGCCTGCCCAGAACTTGTCGAGCGCCGCGCCGAGGCCCGTCTCGCTCGGCTCGTTGAGCAGCGTGTCGAGCGTGCGGTAAATGGTGGTCTTGGCTTCACTCATGCCGAGCTGCTCAGCCTGGGTGCGGTACTGAACGTCGAGGAACCCTTCGCGAATCCGCTGGATCGAGAGGACGGTGACGCCGGTGCCGATCTGACCAACCCGCGGCGCGCTCAGCGTCGGGATGGTATAGGGCGGGGTGGTCCCGAGCGCCGCGGCCTGGCGGCTGAACCCGGGCGTGTTGGCGTTGGCGATGTTGTGGTTCGTGATGTCGATCGCCTGCTGCTGGGTCTGCAGCGCGCGGAGCAATGTTTCCAGCCGTCCGAATGTTGGGAACACGTCCGTGACCTCCCCGGTGTTCTTCGTCCCTCTGTTTACGA
This sequence comes from Sphaerobacter sp., assembly GCF_019683595.1. Classification (GTDB taxonomy): domain Bacteria; phylum Chloroflexota; class Chloroflexia; order Thermomicrobiales; family Thermomicrobiaceae; genus Sphaerobacter. The sequence continues at coordinate 3,041 of NZ_JADGHZ010000033.1, forward strand.
CTATCGGCAGGCGGCGCAGGAACTTGAGGGCCTGGGCGTGTCCGCGCCGCGTCCCGGACCCGCGGTTGCGCTGTCAACCTGCGTGGAGCGCAGGTTCTCGGATCAGGACGGCCGCTCCATACGCCGCCCACCGCTCCGCGCCGGGCGATTCCGCTCACGATGACAGTAGGTGAGGCGATTCCTTGTTCCCGTCTGAACCAGGAGTAGGCGAGATGCCGGCATGCCGGTCGGGCTCTCAGGCGGTGTGGTCGAGCAGGTGCGGTCGGACGCGAACCTGGGCGCCGGGGCGATAGCCGGCTAGCCGACGGGCGAGCTCATCGTTGGCGATGATCGTCTCGTGGGTCACGCCGGTGAGGGCGTTAATGAGGTCGTCCATCTGATCGCGCAGGAGCGCGACCCGGCCGGCCTCGCGCTCCAGATCGCGAAGGCGTGCGGAGAGCGCGGTGCGTGCCGTGTCATCGAGCGCCGCGAACTGGGACTCGAGCCGGTCCTGGATGCCGGCGGCATCGGCGCAGAGGGTCAGGACGTGGCGGACGACCTCCGCCACGGCATCGAGGTCGCCGTCGCCGAGGGCCGACCGCAGGCCCTCCAGGCGCTCGACCAGCCGCTGCTGGATCCCGATCAGCGCCTCGATGAGGGACTGCGCCTCCAGGGCGCCGCGCTCTTTCTCAGGACTGGTCATCTCCGAGCCCGAGCAACTTGGCCGCGACCTTCTCGGCCGGCACGTGGTACTCCCCGGCTTCGATGCGGCGGCGCAGTTCCGCCACGCGATCGGCGCGCACGTCGGGGCTGGTGTGGACTGCCTCAGTCGCGCGCTGGATCTGGCGCAGCCCCTCGGACACCGCCACGGCTTCGGCCTCCCCGGTGGACGCGCCGCCGGCACCGGTCACCGACCGGTCGCGATCGGTCCGGCGAGTGGCCTTTGCCTCCTCGGCGCGTGTAGCGTAGGCGTCGCGTGCCTTGTTGGTCCCGATCCGATCGATCATCTCTGGCTCCCACTCGCGCCTGGTCCGGTTGCATCGCTGGACGAAGACGTCCTACTCACAGTATCGGACAGGCGCTCCGTTTCCTAAAGGGCCAGTCGTGCCCGATTTCCGGGCCGGCGCCCGGTTACGAGCGTACCTGGATCGCGAGGCCCACCATCTCGTCGAGTGTCTGGAGCGCCCGCGCGTTGACGGTGTAGGCGCGCTGGGCCTCGATCAGCGTGGTCATCTGCTCCGCCAGGTCGACCGTCGATGCCTCCAACGCGCCGCTCTGGAGTACAGGGAAGCCGTTCGCCCCGGGTGTTCCCACCTGCGGCGGCCCGGAGGCGACCGTGGCGGCGAAACGGTTCTGTCCCGCGGCCGACAGTCCCTGCGGGTTGGCGAAGCGCGCCAGGGTGATGCGCCCGACCTCGACCGGGTTCACTTGCCCCGGCAGCGTGGCGAGGATTCGCCCCTCGGGCGTGACCTCGGTCACGCGGGCGCCGGGCGGGAGCGTGACAGGCGGCGTGAGCCGGTCGCCCGCGGACGTGACGAGTTGGCCTGCGCCGTCGGGGCGGAAGTTACCGTCCCGCGTGTAGAGGGTCTGGCCGTCCGGTGTCGTCACGACGAAGAAGGCGTTCGGGCCGAGGATGGCGACGTCGAGCGGGTTGCCGGTCGGCCGTGGGTCTCCCGGCTCGAAGACGCGGCTGATCCCACCGATGGTTACCCCCTCGCCGATCTCGGTGGTGGGGTCCGCGGCGCCCCCGGCGCGGGCCACTTCCAGGGGTTGCGGGGGCATGTCCACCGGGTCCACCCGCGCTACCTTGAAGCCGGTCGTGCCGAGGTTGGCTACGTTGTTGGCGACGGTGTCGAGCCGCGCCTGCTGGACGCGCAACCCGTTGGCTCCGGTCGCGTAGAGACTGGTCATCCGGTTCCTCCTCGTACCGACCGCCTGGGCGGCTACGACACGACCCGTCCGATCTCGTTCACCGCGGTGCCCAACGTCGCGTCAGACACCTGCAGCATGCGCTGGGCGAGCGCGTAGCTGCGGCTTGCCTCCAGCATGTCGACCATCGACTGCGTCAGGTCGACGTTCGATTGCTCGACGAAGCCCTGGCTCACACCGGCCGTCGCCGACTGTTGCCCGGCGCCGTCGATGACGAAGCGGTTCTGCCCGACGGCTTCCACGGGGGCGTCGGGAGGGAACTCCACGAGTTGCAGTTGACCTGCCGGTGCCCCGTTCACCCGGATCGTGCCGTCGGCGTCGACGTGGATCTCGCCCTCGGGCAGGGTGATCGGGCCGTTGAGCCCGAGCACCGGGAACCCGTCGCCGGTCACCAGGCGGCGGTCAGCGTCAAGCTGGAAGCGGCCGTCGCGGGTGTACTGCACGCCGTCCGGCGTCTGCACGGCGAAGAAGGCCGTGCCGGCGATGGCGAGGTCGAGCGGCCGTCCGGTCTCGACGAGCGCGCCCTGGCTGAGGTCGACGGCCCGTTCCTCCGGTCGCACGGCGGTCGAGATCGACCCGAGAGGCGCCGCGCTGCCGCCCGCGAAGCGGCTGAGGAACATCTCCCGGAAGTCCTGGACGGTCGTGCGGCGCGCCTTGTAGCCAGGCGTGCTGGCGTTGGCGAGGTTCTCACTGATGGTGAGCTGGCGGCTGAATTCGGCCATCATGGCCGCTGCCGCTTGATACATTGAGCGGATCATATGTCCTCCCTGGTCCCCGCGACCGGGCGCCGCTGCCGCCGAGCGCGGCGCAGCGCGCCCAGGCCGACGAGCAGCGCCGCGTTCGCCCCAAGTGCGAGCGGCACGCTCGGGGCGGTGTCTTGTGGTGCCGGCCCGGTCTGCGGGAGGGTTGGCGGGAACTGTTGGACCTCCGCCGGGGTGCCGGGGAAGCTGCCGACCAACACCCGGCGAGCATCCGGTCCGGGGTCCGGGTCCGGCTCCGGCTCGACGGTGACCATCACGAAGTCCCAGCCCCGGTCGGGGATGGGCTCCGGCAGCAGTTGGTCGACGTAAGTGGTGGAGCCCTCGACGGCGGTGAAGCGAGCCAATGGGTAGGTCTCGCCGGTGGTTGAGTTCATGAGCCAGAGCTGGTAGCGCTCGTTCGACGGGAGGGCCGGGAGCCCCAGCAGATCGGCGCGGATATCTGCCTCTTCCAGGTTGACCAGGACCACGCCGTTCGCGTCGGCCGGCCCCCAGGTCGCCATCGTCGGCACGTGGGAGACGATCACGCGCGTCGGGAACGACTCGGCGGCCGCGTGCGGTGCAGGGGCAGCGACGAGCGCGACCGCGAGCAGTGCGACGGGCAGGCGCCGCAGCCAGCTACTAGGCATCGATCTGCCCCCGTTCGCCGCGTCCGTGGAGCCAGTAGAGCAGGCGGGCCTCCTGGCGGCCGGTGCCCAGCTCGCGCGCCGCCGCGCCGAGCGATATCTGGCCGCTCAGCAGGTGCTCGATCGCCTCCGGCGACTGCACGCCGAGCTGCGCCGCGATCTCCTTCACGTCGGGCGGCTCGGTGTTCGGAGCCGAGCGCCCGAAGGCGAGCGCCTGCGGCTGCCCACCGAGGGAATGCCCTTCGGCCGGGAGGGTCGTCACGCGCTCCTTCAGAGACGGCACCGGTGCGGCGGCGTTCGCCGCGACCGTGGTGGCGCTGACGATCTCCCGCCGGAGGCGGCGGATCTCCTGGCGCATCTCCTCGACCTCACGCCGCATGTGCCGGCTCTTCCCCAGGGCGATGTTGGCCGTCCAGCCGGCGACCGAGGCCACGCCGAGGCCGGCGATCAGCCCAAGAACTTGCAGATATGGCGAAACCGAGAGCCCGTCCATGGTTCTGGTCAATATCCCCCTTTATGCGAGCACGTCGTCCGCGCTCACACCACCTTCGTGGAGCAAGGCGCGGAGCTGTAGCCGAGCGCGGCTGAGCAACTGACTCACCCGTGACTCGGTGATCCCCAGCACCTCGCTGATTTCCCGCAGCGTCAGCTCTTCGTAGTAATAGAGCGTCACCACCAGGCGATCCCGCTCGGGCAGGCGCTCCAGCGCCGCGGCGAGGCGGTGCACCATGTCGGCCTGCACGGCGGCGTCGAGTGGCTCGGTCGCCTGCGCGTCGGGGAGGGTGTCCTCCAGCGTGCTCTCCCCGTCGCGGTCGGGCTGCTGGAGCGGGAGAATCGCGCAGGCCGCGTCCTGGACTGCCTGTCGGAAGGTGTCGATGGTCATGCCCAGGTGGGCAGCCACTTCCTCCTCGGACGGCATGCGGCCCGTCGCGGTGAAGATTTCCCGGTAGGCCTGCTCGATGGCGCGGGCCCGCTGCCGGGCGGTGCGCGGCACCAGGTCGAGGGTTCGCACCGCGTCGATGATCGATCCACGGATGCGCTGGATGGCGAAGGTCTCGAACTTGACGCCGCGCTCCGGGTCGAAGCGATCGATGGCCTCGATCAGCCCGATGGTGCCGTACCCCAGCAGGTCGTCGCGGTCGAGCGTGGCGGTCAGCGCGATCCGCAACCGGTCCACCACGTACTTGACGAGGGGGGCGTACTGCCGGATCAGCGCCTCGCGGGTACCGCCGTCGCGCGCGATGGCGTAGCGGCGCCACAGGGCCGGACCTGCTTCTGGGCTTCCCACAGTGATCGACGCGGTGCTCATCTCCGGCGTATCCCTCATCTCGTGGCGTCACGGCGTGCGGACGCTAATCGCCGGCCAGGGCTCCATCGTGGTGCGTGCCCTGCTCGTCGGGGAGGGTGAAGTCGATCACGCGCCCCCGATCCTCCTCCGGCTCTTCTTCCTGCGCGGTCGGCTCTTCGGCCGGGGGCGGGGGAGCGATGACCTCGGTGATGAGCAGGCCGGCGCAGATGGTGATCGCGAAGGCGCCAGTGCTGGCGAGCAGCACCCACTCGATCGACCGGGTCCGCACCAGGGTGACGATGTAGACGGTGAGGAAGACACCAATCGCCAGCAGGAAGATTTGCTCGCGTGTCCCCGGCTGGCGTCGGGGCTTCCACATATCTGGCCTCTCCTCCAGCCCATCCGTGCGACGCCCGGTGCCGGCCAGTTCGGCGGCCCGTGACATCGCTGTTTCGGAGTCGCGACTCGATGCTACGGCAGGTCCGTCCATTCCAACATGGCCCGTCCGTCGCGGTTTTCTCGGGCCGAGCGTCATCGATCCCGACTGACCTCCGTACCGGCTTTGGGCGACGACATGGTACGTACGTACTAGGCGTCAGGCTCATCCACGTCACTGCCGCACCAGCTCCCGTTGGTAGCGGTACTCCATGGCGCTGAGCAGCAGATCCGCCAGCGCAGCCGGGGACGCCGCCGAGATGTCGTCGGGCACGAGCGGTCCGGCGCAGGTGTAAGTGAGCGGCAGCCGGATGTGCTCCACGAGCCCGATCACGGCGGGGCCGCGGCGCGTTTCGTCAAGCTTGGTCGCGATCAGGCCCGCCGGGTTGAAGAGGGCGAAGCGCTGGCTGGCCGCGATCAACTCGTCGAAATCGCCGGTCATGGCGAGGGTGAGGTAGCAGGTGACTGGGGTGTTGCTCGCGATCAGATTCCGCATCTCCTTCAGCATGGCCGCGTCGTAGGGATTGCAGCCCGGCGTGTCGACCAGCACGAGATCCGCCTGGGCCGTCTCCTCGAGTGCGTGGTCCAGATCCTCGCGCGTGTAGACCGTATAGAAAGGAAGCTGCAGGATCTCGGCGAAGGTCTTGAGCTGCGCGATGCCGCCCACGCGGTAGGTGTCGGTGGTAATCAGCGCCACGCGGCGCCCGCGGCTGGCGCTGAAGATCGCGGCCAGCTTGGCGATGGTGGTGGTCTTGCCGACGCCGGACGGCCCGACCAGCGCGGCGACGACGCGCTCCTGTCCCGTCCTGACCAGATCGTCGGTGCTGATGCGGCGCTGGAGGACGTGGGTGACGGCCGCGTGTCGACGCAGCGCCGAGCCCGCCCCGCAGGCCATCGCCAGGTCGCTTGCCAGGCGCTCGCTCACGCCGTACTGGCGGATGAAGTCGACGTCGAGCTCGTCCGGCCCCCACGACCGCCCAGGGTCGTTCGGGTCCACGGCCCCGGACGGCGGACTCGCCGCACGGGAGGCCCGGCGGCGCAGTGCGCCGAGGGCGTCGATGCGCGGCAGCGGACCGGTGTGGCCGTAGCCGGTTACGGCAAACTCTCCTGTCTGACCGGTCATGGCGACGACTTCCACCCCGCCATCAAAGGGGCCACGGCGCACCTCCAGGATGAGGGCGTCGGGGCCAAGTTCCTCCTTGGCCTGGCGGATGGCGTCGGTCACCGTCGCGGCACGAAACGTCTGACTCATGCTTCACCTACACCCGTACCATGCCGGCAGCGTGGACCTGCACGTTGGGCGCGATCTCGCGGTAGGAAAGGATGGTCAGGTTGGGCAGAGAGCGCTCGGTTGCGCGCCGCAGAGCCAGCCGAATCCCGGCCGGCACGAGCAGGATCGGCTGGCGGCCAAGGCTGGCGACCCGCTCCATCTCGCGGGCGATCGCCGTCAAGAAACGTTGCAGCCACTCAGGGTCGAGCGACAGTTGCGGCCCGGACTCGGTGGCCTGCAAGGAGTCGACGAGGTGGGACGAGACCTCCGGTTGCAGGGTCAGGACGTAGAGGTCGCCCTCGGGCGTGGCGTAGCGGGCCGAAATGGCCGGCGCCAGCGCGGCGCGCACGTGCTCCGCCAGGGTGGGCACGTCCTTGGTCGTCCGGGCGTGGTTGCCCAGCGCCTCCAAGACGGTGACCAGGTCGCGGATCGAGATCCCCTCCCGCAGGAGATGCTGGAGGACCTGCTGGACCTCGGCCAGGGAGAGGAGGTGCGGGACCAGCTCGTCGACCACGGCCGGGTGCTCCAGTCGCACGCCGTCGAGCAGCCGCTGAACGTCCTGCCGCCGCAGGATGTCGGCGGCGTGGGTGCGGATAACCTCGCTCAGGTGCGTGGTCACCACCGATGCCGGGTCCACCACGGTGTAACCCAGTGCCTCGGCGTGCATCCGCTGGTTCTCCGGGATCCACTTGGCCGCCAGTCCGAAGGCCGGCTCGCGGCCGTCGATCCCGTCGATCTCGCCGCTGACCCCGCCCGCGTTCATGGCCATGAGCCGATCGGGGTAGACCTCGCCACCGGCGACCTCGACTCCGCGCAGCTTGATGCGGTACTCGTTGGGGCGCAGTTGCAGGTTGTCCCGAATCCGGATGGTCGGCACCGTGATGCCGAGGTCGAGCGCGACCTGCCGCCGCACCAGCGTGATGCGCTTCAGCAGCGTGCCGCCCTGCGTCTCGTCGACGAGCGGGATCAGGCCGTAGCCGATCTCCAGCTCCATCGGGTCGACGCGCAGCAGGTCCATCATGTCGTCTTCGGCGGGCGTCTCGGCGGGTGCCTCCTCGACCGGCGCGGCCCGGTGGTGCTGGCGCACGAGCTGGCTGGCGCCGAGCAGCGCGACCGCGATCAGGAAGAAGGGCAGCTTGGGCAGGCCCGGGATCACGCCCAGCAGGAGGAGCAGCGCGCCACCGATGGCCAGTGCCCGCGGGTTCTTCAAAACCTGGCGCACCATGTCGTGCCCAAGGTCGTGGTCGGAGGTCGAAGCGCGGGTGACGATGATACCGGTCGCGGTCGAGATGAGGAGGGCCGGGATCTGGCTGACGAGGCCGTCGCCGACGGTCAGCAGGGCGTAGGTCCGCAGCGCTTCGCCGATCGGCAACCCGCGCTGGAGCGCGCCGATGATCACCCCACCGATGATGTTCACGATGATGATGATGACGCCGGCGATGGCATCGCCCTTGACGAACTTGCTGGCGCCGTCCATCGCGCCGTAGAAGTTGGCCTCGCGGGCGATCTGCTGTCGCCGGGCTCGGGCCTCGTCCTCGGTGATAAGCCCGGCGTTGAGATCAGCGTCGATCGCCATCTGCTTCCCTGGCATGGCGTCGAGGGTGAAGCGGGCGGCGACCTCGGCCACGCGCCCGGCGCCGTTGGTGATCACCACGAACTGGATCACCACCAGGATCACGAAGACGACGATCCCGACGACGTAGTTACCGCCGACGACGAACGACCCGAACGCGGCGATGACGTCCCCGGCGTCGCCGCGCAACAGGATCAGCCGGGTCGATGTGACGTTCAGACCGAGGCGGTAGAGGGTCGCCAGGAGCAACAGCGACGGGAAGGCCGAGAACTGGAGCGGCTCCAGCAGGTAGATCGACACCAGCAGGATCGTGAGCGCGCCCGCGATGTTGAGCGTGATCAGCACGTCGACCAGAGCGGGCGGGATGGGCACGATCATCATGGTGACGATCATGATGACGCCCATTGCCAGGACGACATCACTGTACTGGGTGAGCCGCCGGAAGCCGGTGACCGGCGTGCTATTGCTCGCCGTCGTTACCATGTGCCTTGCTCACTTCCCGCGCCCCACGCCGGCCGCGTCCGCAGCCGGTAGACGTAGGCGATCACGTCCGCCACTGCCTCATAGAGTGCGATCGGGATCTCGGCCCCGACGTCCGCCATGCGGTAGAGCGCCTGGGCCAGCGGCTTGTTTTCGACCACCGGGATGGCGTGCTCGCGGGCGATCTGCTTGATGCGCTCGGCGGTCAGGCCGCTGCCCTTGGCCACCACGACCGGCGCCGGCATGGTTCGCATCTCGTAGCGGATGGCGACGGCCAGGTGGGTCGGGTTGGTCACGACCACCGTGGCCTTGGGCACGGCGTGCATCATGCGCCCGCGCGCCAGTTGTCGCTGGAGCTGACGGATGCGCGACTTCAGCTCCGGGTTGCCTTCGGTCTGGCGCAGCTCCTCGCGCAGCTCCTGGCGGGTCATGCGGAGCCGCCGCTCGTAGTCCCAGCGCTGGAAGGCGTAGTCGGCCAGGGCCAGGATGAAGAAGGCGCCCGCCGCGCGCAGGCCAACCTTGACCAGCGTCCGCCCGACCGCCTCGGCGATGCTCACGGGGTGGGCGCCGGTCAGCGACGCGAAGTGGGCTACCTCGGCCCGTAACACGGGGTAGGTCACGGCGACGATGATGACCAGCTTGACCAGGGCCTTGAATGTCTCGAACGCGCCCCGGCGGGAGAGGATGCGCTTCAGCCCGCTGGCAGGACTGATTCGCTTGAAGTCGGGCTTGAGCGCGGACAGGGCGAAGACGGGGCCGCTCTGGGCCACCCCCGCCACGACCCCGACCACGAGGACCACCGCCACGAGCGGGCCGACCACCCGGGCGAACACCATGCCCGACTCCCAGGCCAGGTTCTGGATGGCGAGCGGGGTGAGGTCGCTCGGGCTCAGCCCGCCGAAGGTGCCGCGGAAATACCCGGTGAGCGTGCCGGCCGCCTGGCCGCCGTACCACTGGAGGAACGCGAGCGCGCCGAGCAACCCGGCCGCGGCGCTCAGTTCGGCGCTGCGCGGCACGTCGCCCTGGCGCCGGGCGTCGTGTCGTCGCTTTGGTGTCGCGCGTTCCGTGCGCTCCTCGGCCATTCCCGTCCCTCCCGCTACCGCACCACCGCGCCGGCCCGGCCGATCGCCTCAATCACGCCGCCGGTGACCATCGGCGCCAGAACCCGGAGCAGGAATGGAAGCGTCAAGAGCAGCACGCCGAAGCCGGCGAAGAGCTTGACCGGCAACCCGACGAAGAAGACGTTCATCTGCGGCACCATGCGGTTCAGCACGCCGAGGCAGGCGTCCACGGCGAGCAGCGTCCCGGCAACCGGCAGGCCGATGCGCAGGGCGTCGACGAACATGAGGCTGACGAGCGCGATGATGGCCGTCCCGGCGTTGTCAGCGAGCGCGGCGCTCCCGACCGGCACGGTCTGGAAGCTTCGATACAGCGCCATCAGCACCAGGTGGTGCCCGTTTGCGCTAAAGAAGACGAGCGCGGCGGTCACGAGATAGAAGGTATTGATTGGCGTTCCTTGCAGGCCGAGCGACGGGTTCAACATCGTGCTCAGGTTGAGACCGATCTGGGCGCCGGCGAGGCTCGCGGCCATCTCGATCGCGCCGAAGACGACGGCGACGCCGAAGCCCATCAGCAGGCCGAGGAGGAACTCGCGCGCCATTCCCACGGTGAAGTGCCCTGGGTCGGTCAGCGTCGCGGCGTCAGGCCGGTTGAACGGCACCAGTACCAGCGACAACGCGAGCGCCGCGACCACCTTGATCGCCGGGGGCACGCTCCGGCCGGCGAAGCCGGGCATAAACATCAGCATCGTGCCGATGCGGGTGACCATGAGCAGGAAGACGGCGATCGATTGGGGGACGAGCGGCGACGCGATCGTCATCCGAGCCCTCCGTCACCGGGTCAACTGCGGCAGCAGCGTCAACAGCCGCACGGTGAAGCGCACGAGCTGATCGGCCATCCACGGCCCGGCCACCAGCAGCACGATGAACATCACCACCATCTTGGGCACGAAGGTCAGGGTGGCCTCGTTCACCTGCGTCACTGCCTGGAAGATGCTGACGACCAGCCCGACGACCAGCGCCGCGAGCAGCAACGGGGCGAGGACGAGCAGCAGCGTCGCGATCGAGTCGCGCGTCAGCTCCAGAACCAGCATCTCGCTCATGCGCTGTCTCCTCGCCCGCTCATTGGAAGCTCATCACGAGCGACCGGACGATCAGGTCCCAGCCGTCGACCATCACGAACAGGAGCACTTTGAAGGGCAAGGAGACGACGACCGGCGGCAGCATGATCATGCCCATCGACATCAGCGCGCTGGAGACGATCATGTCGATGATGAGGAAGGGGATGAAGATCACGAAGCCCATCTGGAAGGCGGTCTTCAGCTCGCTGACGATGAAGGAGGGCACCAGCACCCAGGTCGGGACGTCGTCCGGCGTGCGAGGGCGGGGTTGCTGGCCGAGCTGCATGAAGAGGGCGAGGTCGCGCTCCCGCGTCTGGCGCAGCATGAACTGGCGCAGCGGGCGCACGGCGCGGTCCATGGCCTCCGCCTGCGGGATCTCGCCGGCCAGGTAGGGCTGGAGCGCGGTGCGGTTCACCTCCTGCCAGACGGGCGCCATGATGAAGATGGTCAGGAACAGGGCGAGGCCCAGCAGCACCTGGTTCGGCGGGAGCTGGGGGACGCCGATCGCGTTGCGCGCGAACGAGAGGACGATGATGACCCGCGTGAACGAGGTGACCATCATCAGCAGCGTGGGCAGGAGCGCCAAGAAGGTAAGAAGGAAGAAGAGCTCCAGCCCCGAGTTGACGGTCCCGGCGCTGCCGGTGGCCGCCCCACCGGAGTCGATGCGCAGTTGCGCGTCGCCCAGTTGGGCGTCGGCGGTGCAGGAGGGGAGCCAGAGGATGGCACTCGCGAGCAGCCCAATCAGGGCGGCGCGGCGCAGGCGGCGCGCCCGCTGCGGCACGCCTGCCGTCATGCGGTCGTCGTTCTGGACGCGGTCGCGGACCACGACAGGGATCCTCCAGACAAGACCCGGATGCGCCGCGTGCGACGGATCGCACGCTCCCTGGCACAGCACGCTATCTGTACGTCCACAGTGTACGTACATTGAGCAAGGATTGCAAGTGGCTGAGAGTCCTACATGAGGCCATCGGCGATTGGGACTATCTTCCGGTTGTGATGGGTGAACGGACACTCCTAGAATGGCCCAGACGGCCGGGTGCACCCCGTGCCGGATGAGGAGATGGGGCGTGAATGGTCACGGTCACGCGGCTTGACGGCTCCGTTGTCGTTCTCAACGCCGATCTGATCGAGTCGATCGAAGCAGTGCCCGACACGGTCATCACCCTGGTGAACCACCGCAAAGTGGTCGTCCGCGAGCCGGCGGAGGTGGTGGTCGAACGGGTGCTGGCCTACCAGCGGGCTGTCCGCGGGCCGGAGCGTGTGAAGACAGGAGTTGGGACCGAGGACGCGCCGGCAGCCGATGAGCCGACGGCGGACCCGGCCCCGCAGGAGCGGTAGCGATCATGGATCTGGCGACGATCATCGGTCTCATCCTCGGCGTCGTGGCGCTGGTGACGGCCTTCGTGCTCGAGGGCGGGCACCTGACGTCGCTCCTCGGCCTCACCGCCTTCATGATCGTCTTCGGTGGGACCTTCGGCGCCACCATCGCCAGCCACTCGCTCGACGAGGCGAAGCGCATCCCCAGTTTGATCCTCCGCGCGTTCAAGGCGCCGTCCGATCGCCGCCGCGCCCTGATCGACGAACTGGTCACGCTGGCTGAGGTGGCGCGGCGCGACGGCCTGCTGGCACTGGAAGACCGCGTCATCGATGATCCTTTCCTCCAGCGCGCCGTCATGCTCGTCATTGACGGGACCGACCCGGAGGTCACCCGTTCCATCCTCGAGCGCGACATTGAGGCCATGGAGGCCCGCCACGCCCGCGGCTACGGGATGTTCTCGACCATGGGGGGCTTCGCCCCGACGATGGGCATCATCGGCACGGTTATGGGCCTCATCCATGTTCTCTCCAATCTCAGCTCGCCGGACGAACTCGGGCCGGCCATCGCGGTCGCCTTCCTGGCCACGCTCTATGGTGTCTCCTCGGCCAACCTGATCTGGATCCCGATCGGCAACAAGCTGAAGCTCCGCAGCGAGCAGGAGGCGGACGAGCGCTGGCTCGTGGTCGAGGGGGTCATGGGCTTGCAGGCCGGCGACAACCCGCGGGTGCTGCGGGAGAAGCTGACGGCGGCGCTGCCGCCCACCGATCGTGCCGCCGCGTCGTCATCGGCGGTGCCGGCTGCGGCGGCGCGGGCGATGGCGGAAGGGGGCGAGTAAAGCGGCATGGCCCGGCGGCGGCACGAGCACGCAGAAGAAGCATCGGCTGAGCGGTGGCTGATCACCTACGCCGACCTGATTACGCTGCTGCTCGTCTTCTTCGTGGTGATGTACTCGATCTCCAAGGCCGACTCGGCGAAGTTCCAACGCTTCAGCACCTCGGTGCAGCAGGCCTTCCGTGTTGAAGTGATGGAGCCGGGGCAGCCGCTCGGCCCGCAACTGGCGGAGCAGGACGTTCGCTTCATGAGCTTCCTGGCCGTCCGCGGGCAGATCGCGGCGCTGGTGCAGCGCTACGATCTGGGGCTCGATGCGGCTGACGTCGAGTTGACACAGGAGGGGATCGTGATCCACCTGGCGGACTCCGTGCTCTTCCCGCCGGGTGAGGCACAACTCCGCCCGGATGCATACCGCGTGCTCGCCGACATCGCCGCCATCATCGGTCCGATGCCGTTCCCGGTGCGGGTGGAGGGTCACACCGACAACGTTCCGCCTTCGAATCCGAACTACCCCGACAACTGGGCGCTGTCGACGATGCGAGCGGTCAGTACCGTGCGCTATCTCTCCGACGTGCAGGGCGTGCCGCCCGAGCGGCTGGCGGCAGTCGGCTACGCCGAGTATCGGCCGCGCGCCGACAACCGCACGTTGGAAGGGCGACGGAAGAACCGGCGGGTGGACCTGGTCATCGTCCAACCGGGTTCCACCGGTTGACATGACTGAGGAGGGGGGTGGCGAATTAGATGGACGCAGAGATGCACAGCGCTGATGTGACACAGGACGCGAACAAGAAGCTCCTCCTCATGATGGGTGGAGTCGGCGCCCTGATCGTGGTTCTCCTGGTTGGGGCGGTGTTCGTGCTCCCGCGCCTGGTTCCGGGCGGGATCAGCATCCAGCTCGGGAACACCGATGCCGGGGAGACGATAACGGCGCCGCCACCGGCGGGGGTCGATGTGGGAGTGCCGGTCACGCTCGGAGAGCGTGTGGTCAATCTCGCCGATCCGGGCGGTTTCCGGTATCTTAAGACTGAGATCGTTCTCAGTTTGCACGTGCCCGGCGTCGTGGGGTCCGAACTCTCGACCGAGGAGCTCGAAAAGCAGCAAGCGACCCTCAACGCCCGGCTCGAGCCGATCAAGCCGCAAATCCAGGATATCCTCACCTCCGTGCTGACGGCGAAGACGGTCGCGGAGGTCACGACCCCGGAGGGGAAAGAGGCGCTGCGCGAGCAGTTGATTGAGAGCCTGCAGCCGCTCCTGCGGCAGTATCAGATCACCGGGCTGTACTTCGCCCAGTTCGTCATCCAGTAGCAGGCTCCCCGTTGCTCGTCGTGTCGCCGGACCGTGACGCGGACAGGAGGCTGTCCAACGTGTCGGGCTCACCGGTGCCCTACAACTTCCGCCGACCGGACAAGTTCTCCAAGGATCACCTGCGCTCGATTCAGGCGATCCAGGAGGGGTTCGGGCGCTTCGCCGCCAACTTCCTGGCCTCCAAGGTCCGCGCCGCCGTCCATGTCTCCCTCGTCCATGTCGAGCAGTCGACGCTGGGGGAATTCCTCGACGATCTGCCCTTCCCGACGACGCTCTTCATCAGTCCGCTCGACCCGCTCGTCGGGCAGGCGATCATGCAGATCGACATGGACCTCTCGTTCCTCGTCATCGACCGGATGCTCGGCGGGCCGGGTGACTCGGCCCCGGCGCCGCGCGCCGGTGCCGCCGTCACCGAGATTGAGATGCTCCTGCTGCAAGAGTTGGGGCAGGGGCTGTTCGACGAGTTCGTGAACGCATGGGAGCAGGTGACCTCGCTCCGTGCACCGCACTGTGAGGTGGCTCTGGGCGCAATGCAGGTCCAGGGGCTCCTCCCCAGCGAGATCGCGCTGGTGATCCGGCACGAGGTGCGGATGGAGGGGGCGAACGGGCGCTTGACGATCTGCCTGCCGGCGTCGATGCTGGAGCCGATCCTCCCACGGCTGAACGCCCGGCTGCTGTTTGCTAACCCGCGCACCGAGGTCGGTGAACAACTGGAGCGCGATCTCGCGGCCCAACTGGAACGGGTGTCGCTGGCGGTCCGGGTTGAGCTGGGGCGGGTCACCGTGCGGGTGGCCGATCTGCTCCAGGTCGAGGTGGGAGATGTCATCCGGCTCGACACCGCCGCCGATAGCGCCTTGCCGGTGCTGGTTGAGGACCGGGTCCGCTTCCTCGGGCAACCTGGTCAGATTGCCGGCCAATTGGCGGTGCGCATCGTCGAGCGGGTCACGGACGACACCGTCGTCCCGTAGGTGGAGAGGATAGACCCAGGAATGAGCAACACGCCGCCCGAGCGCCCTGGCGCGGCCGGATCGGTCAGTTGGCAGTCGTTCGATCGCCCGGAGGGGCAGGGTGAGGCCGCGGCCCCGGGCGAGCAGGCCAAGGACGCGGCCGCCAGCGTTCACCCGGCTGCCTTCATGACGCTGAGCCAGGAGTCCCAGACCGGGGGACCACAGAGCATCGAGTTCCTGCGCGACGTTGAGGTCGAACTGACCGCCGAACTGGGCACGGCCCGCATGCAGATCAAGCACATCCTTGGCCTGCGCCCTGGCTCGGTGGTGGAGCTCAACCGGCTGGCGGGCGAGCCGGTAGACATCATGGTCAACAAGACGCTGATCGCGCGCGGCGAGGTCGTGGTGGTAGACGAGAAGTTCGCCGTCCGGGTCGTCGAGATCGTCCCACCTGAGCGTCGCCTGGGCAGCGGGTGAGTGTAGTCGCAGGCGCGTGGTCTCGTTCACGCAGGATGACGAGAGAGCACGGGGTACCGGCGGACCACGCCGGGCATCATCCTGAATCGCGCAGGCCGCATAGCGCGTGCGTACCCGCGCATCACGGCCGTGAGCACACCGGTCCAACGACCCGCACCGCTGGTGGGTTTCGAGGAGGAGCAGGGCGATGTGGCAGTGGCGGCAGTCTCCCGGTGGGGCGCAACAGGGGGCGCGGTGGGGCGGCCGCTCGGCTCGCCTCTGGTTCGCGGTGGCCGCGCTGCTGATCGTTGGCTACCTCGTCCTCCAGGCGCTGGGTTTTCCGGGGTCGGACGGGGGCGCGAGCGGCACCGTGGGCACACCCTCCGACACCACCGGCTACCTGGCGCAGGGCTACGCGCAACTCGAGCAGGACGCGACGGCGACCTCGTCGGGTTCCTTCTGGAGCCTGTGGGTCGGCATGATCATCCCCCTGGCGATCGTGCTCCTCGCCGCCTACGCCATCCTGCGTGGCCTGCGCTATCTGAACACCCGCGTGGCGGCACCGGTCAGCAGTGGGCGACTGCTGGAGTCGATCGACGCGCTCAGCCTCGGTGCACAGGGGACCGTGCACCTGGTACGTGTCGGCGAGCGGGTGATCGTCGTGGGCGCCAGCGGGCAGCAGCTCTCGTTTCTGACCGAGTTGAGCCCGGACGACGCGGCGGCGGTGCTGGCCGTGCACCGGGCAAGCGGCGGCGCCGACCCGCTGGCGACGCGGGGAGTCCTGCAATCCTTCCAGGGCATGCTCGCCGGCCGGCTCGCCCAGCAGCCGTCCGGTGAACCCACGTCCGGCGACGCATCCGTCACCACCCCGCCGGATACCTCCTCTCACCAACCTGCACGCTGAAACGGCTGCGCAGGGCGTCCAGACCGAGGCGGGGCGCTCGCGGCACGTCCGTGTCGTCCGCGCCGACGGTGTGAACCGTTCAGGCAACGCGCTCGGCGCGGACGACGAGGCGGTCCTCATAGCGGCCGATGGTGCGGTCGAAGATCCCGGCGCAGGTGATGAGGGTGATTGACTCGGTCGGCGTTGGGCCGACGATCTGCTCGACCGGTGCGGTCGCCTCGCGGTAGACCGTCTTGCTCACCACCTGGTACTGATACGTCGTCCCGTCGGTGAGGACGACCTCGATCAGTTCCCCCACTTCGATCGAGGGCAGATCCCAGAAGACCGCGGGCCCGACGGCGGGATAGTCCAGGTGCCCGGAGAACACGGCGTTGCCGGGGCGACCGGGGAAGCTGGTGAAGTCGTACCAGACCACCTCCTGCGGCTGCTCCGGGGCCTCCATCACCCGGTGCGCATCCAGCCCCCTGACCACCACGGGCGCGTCGACGCCAAGGTCGGGGATGACGAGCCGCTCGATCGCGGCATCGTTCGGGCCGGGTGCGTGGGACGAGGCGCCCGGGACAGCGGTCGCCGTGGGAGCCTCTGCTGTGGGGGTCGGCGATGGGCGACCCGGCGCGATAGTGTAGATGGTGGTCCGTGTGCTCTCGGGCACGGCCGCCTGGTGCGTCGATCCGTGCCGGTCACCGGCGGTCAACCAGGTCACGGCGCGGAACGCGCCGAAGGCCAGTGCCGCGGCAAGCAGTCCGGCGGTGATGAGCACCGCCGCGGCCGCGAATGGGGATGACGGTCCGGTCGTCAGGAGATCGCGCCAGCCGATCGCGGCGGCCGCAGCACCGGCCCGCGGGAGCGGGGCCGTGCGCTGCGCGGCCGGAACGCTCGCGGTGCGGTGCACCCGCTGCCAACTGCGTCGTTGCATCCGCCCCGCTCCCTACCTACTGTCCGCCGGTGTTGGGCAGCCGGATGTTGTTCCCGGGTGCCGGGGTCGGTGTCGCGGTCGGCAGCGGCGTGGGCGTGAACGTCGGCCAGGGCGTCACCGTTGGGAACGGCGTCGGCAGCGGCGTGGCCGTCGGGGTCGGCGTGGGCTCCGGTTCGGGCGACGGTGTGGCGACGGGCGTGGCGCTCGGCGTGACGCTTGGCTCGGCGTCGGGCGTCGCGACCGGGGTCGCCCCGGGTGTGGCGGTCGGCGTCGCCGCAGTCGGTTGTGCTTCGAACGCGCCGATGTCGCAGCCGTCCCCCTGGGGACGGGTCACGTGACGCTGGTCCTCAGCCGGGCAGTTCGCCGGATCTCCGGCGTCGATGGCGGCGCTCCCGGGGCCGAGCGCGTGCGTCGCGGTCGCGCCCCCGTTCTGCTGGAGCGGGCCGAGCACGGCCGGGGCGAGCGTGCGATCGCCGCTCTGGTTCAGCCCGCAGCTATCGGTGTCCTCCAGATTGAAGCCGAGTGAGGTCACCGGGCCGGTGCAGTTCGCGCTGACGAGGCTGTTCGCGACGATCGTGCTGCCGAGCGTGAGCGTGCCGCCTTCGTTCGCCAGATTGCCGCCGCCACGGGCGCCGTTGTAGGCGATCGTGGTGCTGCGCACGGTCGTCTCGCCGCCGGTTCCGGTGTAGATGCCGCCACCGGTGTTGGCGCCGACGTTGCCGCTCACCGTGGCGTTGGTCACGGTGGCGGTGCCCCGGTTCGCCAGCCCGCTCCCGAGGGTGGCAGCCGTGTTCCCGCTTAGGGTCGAGAACGCCACGTGGACCTCCCCGGCGTTGGCGATCCCGCCGCCCTCGCCCGCGCGAGCGATGTTGTCCGCCACTGTCGTGTCGCGCAGCGTCACCGTCGCACCTTGGGCGTTGTGAACGCCGCCTCCATCCACTTCCGCCAGGTTGCTGGCGAGCAGCACCCCGTCGAACGCCAGCGTGCCCGCATTGCTCACCCCGCCGCCGGAGCCGGCCGCACGGTTCCCGCGGAGAGTGATCCCCGTCAGATCGACCGTACCGGTGTTGGCGACGCCACCGCCCGCCGATGCCACGTTCGAATCGACCGTGGTGCCGTCGGCGAGGGTGAGCGTGCCCTCGTTCGCGATGCCGCCCCCGTTGCCGGCCTCGGCGACGTTGCGGCTGACCGTGCCGCCGGTAACGGTGAGCGTGCCGAGGTTCAGGATGCCGCCACCGGGGCCGGTACGGGCGGTGTTGTCCACCACCGCCGTGTCGGCGATCTCCATCGTCGCCCCATCGGCGAGGATCCCCCCGCCGCGGACAGCCGCTAGGTTGCCGCTTACGGTGCTGCCGGTCAGCGTCAGCGCGCCACCGGCGATCCCGCCGCCATCGTCCGCGCTGTTGTCGCTGATGGTGATTCGGGTGAGTTCCACGCTGCCGCCGACGGTGGCCAGCCCGCCGCCGGTGCGTGCCCGGTTGCTCGTGATGCTGGCATCGGTGACGGTGAGGGTGCCGCCCTGGTTGCGGAGCGCCCCGCCCGAGGCGCCCGCTTCGTTCCCTGTCAGCCCGCTCTGGTCCTCGATCCGCACGGTGCCGCCGTCGTTGGACAACCCACCGCCGTCGATGCCCGCGACGTTGCCGTTGACGTTGCTGTGGGTGAGGGTGACGGTCCCCGCGGCCGCATTGGCGATGCCGCCGCCGTTGCCCTCCGTCGTGTTCTGCTGGACCAGGCTGCGGTTCACGGTCAGCTCGCCCGCGTTGGCGATCCCGCCGCCGTTGCCGCCCGCGGCGCGACTCCGCATCACCGCGCTGCTGGTCAGGGTAGCGGTGCCGCCGTTGTAGACCCCGCCGCCCGCGCCTCCGGCGACGCTGTCCTCGACCGTGACATTCACCAGCGCCAGGGTGCCCTGATTCAGGATCGCGCCGCCGTCCGCGGTGACCTGGCCGGTCGTGTCTCCTCCGCGCGTCGTGAGGTTGTTGAGCTCGAGCGACGCGCCAGCGTGGACGTGGAACACGCGGTCGATTCCGGCGGCATCGACGAACGTCCGACCCGCGCCGGCGCCGGTGATGGTCAGCGTGTCGGTGATATCGAGGTCACCGGTGGCGGCCGCGTCTTCCCCGGTTCCGGTCAGCGTGAGCGTGAACGTGCCTTGCGGCAGCGCGATTACCGCAGGACCGGCTGCGGCATTGGCCTCCTGGATCGCCGCGCGCAGCGTGCAGACGCCGTTGCCCGGCGCCGTCTCGCAGGTGCCGTCGCCCGGCGCGGCGTCGGGGACGTCGCTGAAGTCGGTCACGGTGTAGGTCACCGCGTGCGTCTGATGGACCACGGCGAGACCGACGCCCGTGGCAAGGCCGAGGGCGACCGTCAAGACCAGCAGCCTCCGGAACCCGAGCAGCTTCCGCATGAACCGTGCATCCTCCACGTGGCACCCCCGGCAGCCCAGCGGCTGCCGGGTGCTTGAGCGACCGTTGCGAGGAGATCGGGCCGATGGGCAACGCGCGACGGGGAGATGGGCCACGCATCTCGTCCGCCTCGAATGTACGTACACGTGTTCGCACCGGTCAACGCGAGCCGATCGCCAACAAGTCCCTATTGGGGTGGGACGGCGGTCCCGCCGGGTCGTGGCCTGGGCACGAGCGGTGCGCAGGATGCGGCTACGCTGAAGATGGGGCACAATGGTTCCGGTGATGGGACCGGGTGGACCGAACATGAAGGAGGCCAGGCGATGGAGTACAGTGGGCAGGGCAAGGTCGCGGCCGCCCCGCAAGCAGTGTGGGACTTCCTCACCGATCCGAACCGCTACGGCGCGTGTGCGGAGGGCTTCGAGAACGTCAAGGTGGTCGACGACCGGCGCTTCACCTTTGAGCTCCACGCCTATGGGCAGCGGCTCAAGTGCGAGGGAACCTGGCTGGAGCGGGATGCTCCGCGGCGCGCCGTGATGCAGGTGCAGGGCGGCGACTTCTTCGGCAAGGCCAAGCTGGTCAACACCGTGGAGCTTGAGCCGGACGGTGACGGCACCTTGGTTCGGTGGCACACCGACGTAAGCCTCAGCGGTGTGCTCGCCAGGGTCGTCGGCGACCGGATCGGGTCGATGGTGGAGCGGATCAACCAGTCGGTGCTTGCCTGTATCGAGCGGGAGGTGGCGGCCGGGTAGTTGCCCGTCACCCCGCCGCGGGAAGGGGGAAACGCATGCGCGGTGAATATATCCTTCGCCTAGCGCTGGTGGGCCTCGTGGTGGGGGGTGCGGTTCGCTGGTATCGTCGCCGCACGCCCGCGCCGGTGCCTGTTGCCCCGACCCCCACGGCCGAGGATGTGTCACAGGACGTCGTCGAAGAGGCATCGAAGGGATCGTTCCCCGCCAGCGACCCGCCCGGCTGGATTCGCATCAAGACGTAGCCCGCGCGGCGCCGTCAGTTGTGCCGCGGCGCCGCCGGGCGGAGGATCCCCGTCTGCTCAAACACCCGTCGGACGATCGCCAGCGTCGATGCGTACGTCGAATCCATCCCGTAATAGGAGAGGCCGCGGGCGCCGAGCGTCTGCGCGCGCGTATACGGCGTATCCGACGCGTAGTGGATGATCCCCAGATCGATCGGGATCTCGGCCAGGTTCACGTGCTCCCCCTGCCCATGCCGGGTCAGGAACGTATCCTCGTAGAGCGCACTCAGATACGGCCCGGCCTCCATCTCCACCACCGTGTAGTTCTCGCGGTAGAAGAAGTCGAGGTACTCGCGGTTCTGCAGATAGGTGCCGAGCACCGTCACGGCGCGCTGGTGGTCAAGCGCTGAGCCGTAGACCAGGAAGGGTGTCAGATCCTCGACGCCGAAGCTGTTGCGCAGCCAGTAGGTATTGCCGCTGTGCTCGTCGAAGACCACGTCGGGGATCATGACGTCGCCGATGCGGGCGTTGAGCGTGGCCGCCTTCCCGAGGATGTAGACCCCCTTGATCTGGTGGGTGCTCATCGCGATCCGCGAGAAAATATGGTATGCGGCCATGCCGAGCGGGTAGTTGATGTTGATCACCACGGCGTCGGAGCCCTCCGGCCGGAGCTCCCCGAGCGCGCGCAGGCGCGGGTCGAAGTCTTCCGGCCGGAGGCGATTCAGCTCGATGATCTGGACGGCGACGTCCACCCCCGCCTCGGGCTCGATCGTCGTAATCCCGCGCTCCTCTTCTTCGGCATTGCGGGCGGCACGTTCCTCCGGGTGGACACCGTAGTAGAGCCGCGCGGTGTAGTAGAGGAAGTTGTCCCAGTTGCTGCGGCTGGTCCCGGCCTGCATGGCCCGGAGTTCCGGCAGCAGCTCGCGATTCTCCGTCTCCTCGACGAAGCGGATGAGCCGATCTCGCCGGCGGCGGGCGGTGCCGGAGAGGATGTTGACGATGCTGTGGGTGTTGGAGGAGATGAAGTAGATCGGGCGGTCGATCAGCTCGCGCTCCAGCAGCAGCTTCTCGATCGGCGTCCACCAGCGGTGGATCGTCCGCGCGTAGCCGACATACGTGCCGCCGAGCATCTGGAGCGTCAGCCGCTTCTTGTCCTGCGCCACCAGCTCCAGGTTCTCCCACAGCCGGTCACCCCAGGCTCCCGCCAGACGCTCCCAGTCGTTCGGTGCGATCATCAGCCGCTCGCGGATCTCCTCGACCACCTGCGGCGCCACGTTGCCGCCGGAGCCCGCCGCCTCGGCGATCAGCGACCGCAGGTGGTCGTCGCCGGCGATGATCGCGTGCATCTTGTTCCACTCGATCTGCCACGCGACGATGGTCGGCACCAGATCGTCGAGGTCCGACGCCGAGGCGACGAACGCGGCCAGGATCGCCTTGCCGTCGTACCACCAGCGCCGTCGCCGACCCGGCGCGGTCACGCGTTCCCACCGCTCCAGGTCCGGGTAGCCGGCCTGGGCGAAGTTGTAGGCCGACTGTCCCAGCACGATGTGCTGGACCTGAACCATGCTCGCCGGGAGCCGGAGGGTGCTGTACATGAACGCATTCATATCCGGCGCCTTTTCCAGGGCGCCTGCGTGCAGGCTCGATTGGATATTCAGGTGGGCCGGCTCCAGCGTTTCAACCTTGATCGGCCCCGAACTCTGGAGGAGCGTGTTGTACGTGCGGACGTAAAGGTCGACCTCCCGCTTCCCGGCCGTATGAATCGGGGCATGTTCTTGGGTCCGGGGGCTTGCCGAATCCCGCCCGATCGCTTGCTCGCTCCTAACGTGGTCGCTTGCCATCCGCGAACCCCTCTCGGCCATCGCCCCGTCCTTGTCGGGCACCCACTGGTGGGGGGAGTCTATGCCGCCTCACCGCCCACGCGCTCGCACGGCCACGTCGAACGCCACCAGCATCAACCCGAAGATCGCCGCGGCCAGGAAGACCAGCCCTCCCCAGGTGAACGACCGGGACGCCCCGGTGCCGAACCCCGCCACACTCACCACGAGCAATGCCCATCCGGCCGCCCCGGCCCAGCGGCCCTGACGGCCGTAGAGGTAGCCCACAATGGGCAGGTAGAGTGCCAGGATGATCACCAACGCGATTGCGGTCGACGACAGAACGCACCCTCCTTCGGCGTCGTGAGCCGGATCGGCGCCAGCACGTCATCGTGGCGGCATTGTAGGCACCACCCCGCGACACCGGCAAACACGCCCCACGCCAGTGGCCGCACAGGCCCAAGAGCACGTATACTTAGGCGAGCACCGCGCCGAAGTGGCGGAATGGCAGACGCGGCGGTCTCAAAAACCGCTGCCCGCAAGGGCGTGTGGGTTCGACTCCCACCTTCGGCACCC
>NZ_JADGHZ010000200.1 GCF_019683595.1 Sphaerobacter sp.
CCGCAATCCCCACTCCAACACCCGTGTCCGCACCGACCCCGCCACCGACCCTGGCACGCCCGCCTGACCAGCAGGTGGAGTTGCCGGACGTCGACGCCCACTACGACCTCGACGTCACCACCTTCGATCCCGGCACCGGCCACCTGGAGGTCGTCGAGCGCGTCACCCTCCGGAGCCGCAGCGGCCCACTGCCCGAACTGCACTTCACCGTGACCCCGGCCGAGGCGGGATACTTCCAACTCGACGGCGCGACGCTCGACGACCAGCCGGTCACGCCGGACGTGCGCAATGGCGGATTCACCCTTACGATCCCGCCACCACCGGGCGAGACGGGGACGGTCGGCTTCCGCTTCACCCTCAACCTGCGCCAGGTGCCGGAGGACTGGTACGGCACCGGTCTCGACGGCGACATCGTCCGCCTGGGCTACTGGTTCCCGATCCTCTCCGACGACCACCCCTACCCCAGCACGGCCGACCCGGCGTATACCCGCACCGCCCGGTTCGATGTCTCCATCCCCATCCCGCCCGGCTACGTCCTGGCACATACCGGGGAGGAGGTCGTTCGGGAGCCGCTGGCGGACGGCGCTGTGCGGTACCACCTCCGGGCCGAGAACGTGCGTGACTTCGCGATGATCACCGCCCCCAACTTGCAGGTCGACACGGCGACGACGGCTGGGGGCGTGCGTGTCGAGCTGTACAGTCTGCCCGGCACGCCCGACGAGACCCGGCAGACGGCGCTCTCGGCGGCCGTGCTGACGCTCGACCGGCTCTCGGAGCTGTTCGGCCCGTACCCATACCCGGTGTTCCGGCTGGCCGAGGCAGGGCCGACGCTCCACGGCGGGATCGAGTTCCCGATGCTGGTGTACCTGAACCTGCGCGTCAACTGGCTGGACCGGCTGACCTACCACGAGACGGCGCATCAGTGGCTCTACGGGATCATCGGCACCCGCCCACAGCAGGATCCGTGGATCGATGAGGGTGGTGCCCAGTTCCTCGAAGGCGGCATTGCATCCGATTTCGAGGAGAAGCCGTCTCCGCCCGCGGGCGGGTACCCCTTCCCGCTCGACAGCACCGATTACGAATTGCCGTCCGGGCCCGGCATTCCCGGTTACGACTCGGTCTATCGCCAGGGGCAGGCTTTCTACCAGACGGTGTACGAGCAGATGGGACCGGACGCCTTCTGGGCAGCGATGCGCGAGCTCTACGAGCGCTTCCGGTTCGCTATCGTCACGCCGTGGGACGTGCTCCTGGCGTGGCAACTGCACAGTCCGGTGGACCTGCGCCCGCTGTTCCAAGACACCTTCTCCTACCCGTGGATCGATCAACTCCCTCCACCCGGCGGCTGAGGCGCCACCAGGGGATCGAGGAGTCTGTACGAACACCCCCCGCCGTGGGCTTGACGCGCGCGACGCGCCGTGCTGAGATAGGGAAAAGGGGCGTACGAACGAACCAATGAGGGGCACTGGCGCGGCCAGGCTGCCCGAGGACAGTGCGTACCCGAAGGGAGACGCCCGGTGGCCGTCGACCCGAACGACATCGCCACACTCGCAACGAGGATCGGCCCGCGCCCACCCGGCAGCCCCTACGAACGGCGAGCCGCCGGCTACGTCATCGAGCGCCTTCAGCAGCTTGGCGTCGCCTCGACACTCCTGCCGGTACGGGTTCCGCGCGGCTTCAACCTCGTTTACGCGACGCTCTTTGTCGTCGCGGCGGTGAGCGTGCCCCTGGCGCTCGTGTCCGAGGTTCTCGCCCTGGTCGTAAGCTTCGCGGCGTTGGTGCTGGCCGCGCTCGAAGTGACCGGGCGGCCTGCCCTCTCCCGCCTGGCGGCGACGCGCACCAGCCACAATGTGCTCGGGCTGATCGTGCCGGGACGCGGGCTGCCGGCCGGAGAGTCTGACCAGCCGCGGCGCGTCGTGATCACCGCGCACCTCGACACGGCCCGGTCCGGGTGGCTCTCCCAGCAGCCGATCGTCTCGCAACTCCGCCTGCTGACCGTGACGACGGCGGCAGCGATGGTCCTGCTCCCGGTGTTGCAAGCCGTGGCGCTCGCCACTCCGTCGCGGATCCTGTGGTATGTCTCGCTGGTGCCGCTGGTCGTCCTGCTCGGGGCCACCGTGCTCGTGCTGCAGCGCGAACTCCGTGGGGTGCCGGTGGCCGGGGCCAACGACGATGCCTCCGGCGTGGCGGCGCTGCTCGGCATTGCGGAGGCACTGCGACACAAGCCGCCGCGCGAGCTCGAGGTCTGGCTCCTCTTCACGGCGGGAGCCGAGGCGGGCAGCGCCGGGATGCGTCAGTTCCTCCGCGACAATCGCTTCGACCCCGACCACACCTTTTTCATCTCCCTGGATTCGGTCGGCGCAGGGGCCGTGCGCTTCACCCGGGGTGAGGGGCTCCTGCTGCTGCGTCGCTCCTCGCCGATGCTCCTGCGCATCGCCGGAGAGGTCGCGCGGGACCATCCCGAGTGGGGGCTGCGGCCCCAGACGCACCGGCTGCCCGCGACCGATCAGTCCGTCGTGCTCCTCCACGGCTACCCGGCGATCGGGCTTTTCGCTGCCGACGTCCAGGGGCTCATCCCGAACTGGCACCAGACCTCCGACACCCCCGAGCGCGTGGACATCCGCACGGTCGCACGCGCGGTCGACGTGGCGCTGGCGATGATTCGCCACCTCGACACGTCCGCCGATCACGCCTCCGCGGCCCCCAGCCGCGGCAGCGAGCCCGGCAGCACGACGCGCCCCTGACAACCTGTCCAGACCGAAAGGCAACCTCCCGCAACTGGTACGGAACGTGCGGACCAGCGACCGTCGATCAACTCACCCCGGAACCACGATGGGAGGGACAACGCATGTTCGGCCGTGGCAAAGCGAAGCAGCAGCAGACGACCAGCATGATGGCGACGATGGAGGAAGTGCCGATCCGGTTCTACTGGACGGCAGCCATCGTCTCGCTCCTGATCTCCGCGATCCTCTTCTTGTTCGGCAAGCGGACGGCGGCGATCTTTGTCGGCCAGTGGCCACCGACGTTCATCCTGCTCAGCCTCTTCTACCGCCTGCTGCGTCCCAGCGAAGAGGATACAGCCCAGCAAGTGGAGCGCGCCCGGAAGCGCGCCCGCGCCGCTACGCGGTAGCTCGCCGCCTCACGGCCATCCCGTGTGACCGTGGTACGATATCGATATGACGTGGTAGAAACCGGCCGCGCCAAGCGGCCGGTGCGTATGAGAGCGGACGAGCGTATGCGGCAGACCAACCGGCGCGTCGTGGTCGCAGCGGTCATGCTGGGGACCTTCCTTGCCGCGCTGGATACGAGCATCGTCGGCACAGCCATGCCGACCGTGATCGGGCAACTGGGCGGGATGTCTCTCTACTCCTGGGTCTTCTCCGCCTATCTCCTAACCTCGACCACCACCGTCCCACTCTACGGCCGGCTGGCCGATCTCTATGGCCGCAAACCGCTCTTCATGGCCGCCGCGGGCCTCTTCTTGCTCGGCTCCATGCTCTGCGGTGCGGCGCAGAGCATGCCGCAACTGGTCGCCTTCCGCGCGCTCCAGGGTTTCGGTGCCGGCGGCATCATCCCGGTCACCCTCACCATCGTCGGCGACCTCTTCAATGTCGAGGAGCGCGCCCGGATGCAGGGCCTCTTCAGCGCCGTCTGGGGCTCCTCCGCCGTCGCCGGGCCGACCATCGGCGGCTTCATCGTGGACTACGTCGATTGGCGCTGGGTCTTCTACATCAACCTCCCCTTCGGCATCGCCTCGATGACCCTCTTCTGGTTCTTCCTGAACGAGCGAGTGGAGCGCAAGCGCCACGCGGTCGACTACGCC
The DNA here is from genome assembly GCF_019683595.1 of Sphaerobacter sp. GTDB lineage: Bacteria > Chloroflexota > Chloroflexia > Thermomicrobiales > Thermomicrobiaceae > Sphaerobacter. The sequence continues at coordinate 3,821 of NZ_JADGHZ010000200.1, forward strand.
GGGACCGTCACTCTGACCCTCGGCATCACCGCCCTGCTCATTGCCCTGCTGGAGGTCGGTGAGGGCCGTGCCTGGAGCGATCCGCTGGTGGCCGGGTCGCTGGCGCTGGCGGTCATCCTGCTGGCCCTCTTCGTCCGCACTGAGCAGCGGGCCGCCGAGCCGATCCTGCCGCTCCACCTGTTCCGTACCCGCGTCATCGGCGCTGCCTTCCTGGCCGGCATCCTGGTCGGCGGGGCCATGTTCGGGGTAACGTCGTACCTCCCGCTCTACGTCCAGGGCGTGCTCCTTGGCACCGCCGTCACCGCCGGCATGGTCGTGGCCCCCAATTCGATCGGCTGGTCGCTGGCATCGATCCTCTCGGGCCGGATCATCCTGCGGTTCGGGTACCGCACCGCGGTCGTTGCCGGGCTCACGGCGATCGTGCTGGCCTCGATCGTCGTTCAGTTTGTCCCGCACGGTGATTCGCTCTGGCTCGCCGTGGCCGCCGCAGGCACGTTCGGGATCGGCATGGGCCTGAGCGCCACCGCCTTCATCATCGCGGCGCAGAACGCGGTCGGGTGGGCCGAGCGGGGCATCGCCACCGCGTCCATCACCTTCTCCCGCACTATCGGCGGCGCGATCGGCGTCGCCGCGCTCGGAACCGTGCTCAGCGCCAGCATGGCCCCGCGCCTTGCCGGGCTGCCCGAATCCGCCCGCGACGTCAACGCCCTACTCGACCCGGCCGTCCGGTCGACCCTCCAACCCGCCGTGCTCGAGACCATGCGCACCGCCCTGGCCGACGCGCTCGTCTTCGTCTACCTCGGTGTCCTGATCATCGCCATAGTCGCGTTCCTCGTCGTGCTGGTGGGCTTCCCGCGGGGTTCGATCAAGGACCTCCAGGCCGCCGAGGCCGGCGAGAGCGCTCCTGACGCGAGCGAGGAACCAGCAGCTCTCTCAGTTGGAAGCAGCGAGGAAGTGCAACCGACCGAGGTCCGGTGATGCAGTCCGACTTCTGGCCCTACCTGCCGACGCTCCAGCGTCTCGCTCTGGCCCTCGCCATCGGGCTCTTCGTCGGCATGGAGCGGGAGTGGCGCGGCAAGGAGGCCGGCCTGCGCACGTTCGGCTTCGGTGCCCTCCTCGGCTGCCTCGGAGCACTACTCGGCCCGCCATACGCCCTGACCGCGCTCGGCCTGCTCGGCATCCTCGTGATCCTGATCAGCGTGCGCGCGATCCGCTTCGGCCGCGACCTCGAATTGACCACCTCCGCCGCGCTCCTGGTGATCGGCTTCGCGGGCGTCCTGGCAGGACTGGGACACACGCTCACCCCAACCGCCGTGGCGGTTGTCACTGCCGGACTGCTGGCCTGGAAGGAGCCGCTGGCCGGGTTCACCGGCGGGCTGAGTGTGCAGGAGCTGCGCTCGGCAATCCTGCTGGCGATGCTGGCCTTCGTCATCTACCCCGCCCTGCCTGAGGAGGCCGTCGACCCCTGGGGCCTGATCTCGCCTCGCGACTCGTGGGCGACAGTCATCCTGATCGCCGGGCTTGGATTCGCGAACTACATCCTGCTGAAGATGTACGGCACGCGGGGCGTGCGGGTCTCCGGCTTCCTTGGAGGGTTGGTGAACAGCAGCATTGCGGTCGTGGAGCTGGCCACGCTCCACCGACGCGCGAAGCACGGCCTCGGCAACGTCGTCTATCAGGGCGTGCTCCTCGCCACCGCCGGCACTCTGGTGCGCAATGCCGTGGTCCTGGGCCTCCTCGCCCCCCGTGCACTCATCGCTGCCGCGGCTTCCTTCGCGCTCCTGTTCCTCCCCTCCGTGGCGTTCGCCGTGATCGGGCAGCGTCCCGACGAGGAGAAGAGCAGCGACGTCCCGATCGAACTGCCCTCTCCCTTCTCGATCACCGCAGCGCTCCGCTTTGGGCTCATCTTCCTCGCCATCACGGTCACCGGCACCGTGGCCCCCCCCGGGGCCGCGGCCGGCGCCGGGTCTTTTTGGGGGGTCGGTTATAAAACAAGCCCCG
>NZ_JADGHZ010000034.1 GCF_019683595.1 Sphaerobacter sp.
CACATTGGGTAAGCCCACTGAAGGGGCTGCGATGGCTACCGACAGGTGTAATCCGATTCGGCCACCCACCGGACACCGCATTCCCAGCCCCCTCCCTGGACTTTTCTTATTCAGCCCGGCGGCTCTAGCCCCGGGCACGGGCCGATCGCGCACATCCGTGTCTTACGCCAAACCCCATCAGTGCCAGCCGTCTCCGCTCGGGCTGATAGGGCCCCATCGCGGGCGCGGGGGATCGCCCGGCACGGCTGCATCTGGGCACTGGTAGCGGTCCAGCGCTTGGGAACGCAAACAGGGGAGCGATTGATTCGCTCCCCTGGGCGATTTCGTATTTCCCGACGGTCAATCGAGGTAGCCGCGCAAACGGTGGCTGTAGGTGGGGTTGCGGAGCTTGCGCAGCGCCTTGGCCTCGATCTGCCGGATGCGCTCGCGGGTAATGCCGAACTCGCGCCCGACCTCTTCCAGCGTGCGGAACTGCCCGTCCTCCAGCCCGAAGCGGAGGATGATGATGCGGCGTTCGCGCTCGGTGAGCTTGGAGAGCGCGTCGCTGATTTGATGCTTGAGCAGTTCCTGGGAGGCCAGTTCGAGCGGGGGCGGCATCGTTTCGTCCTCGATGAAGTCACCGAGGAAGGCGTCGCCCTCCTGTCCCACGGGCGCTTCGAGGGAGACCGGGTGGCGGGAGGCGTCCAGCACCTGCCGCACCTTCTCCTCCGGGATGTCCATGGCGCGCGCGACCTCTTCGAAGGTTGGCTCGCGCTCGAAGATCTGCTGGAGGCGCTGGCTGGTCTTCTTGACCCGGTTGATCGTTTCACCGACGTGGACGGGGAGGCGGATGGTGCGGCTCTGATCGGAGATGGCGCGGGTGATCGCCTGCCTGATCCACCACGTCGCGTAGGTTGAGAACTTGAAGCCGCGCTTGTAATCGAACTTGTCGGTGGCCTTCATCAGGCCGATGTTGCCCTCCTGGATGAGGTCCAGGAAGGAGAGGCCGCGCCCGACGTACTTCTTGGCGACGCTCACCACAAGGCGGAGGTTCGCCTGGATCAGGTGTGCCCGAGCCTTCTCGCCATCCTCTTTGTCGGCCAGGAGTTCGGCGCGCTCGGCTTCGGAGGCGTAGTCGCCGTTTGCCAGGCGCTGCTCGGCGATCTTGCCGCGCTCCATACGCTTAGCGAGCCAGACTTCCTCCTCCATGGTCAGCAGATTGGTTTCGCCGATCTCCTGGAGGTAGAGACGGACTGAGTCGCTGACGCTGACCGCGTCGGCGACATCCTGGCGCGTATCGATGGCTGGCGATGCGGGTGCGGGCTGGGATGCGGTGCGCTCGGAAAGGGAGGACGTGGTACCGTTGCCGTTGGTTGGCTCGTGGTCGAGGACTTCGATTCCCTGCTCTACGAGGGTGCTATAGAATTCGTCGAGGGACTCGACATTTTCCTCAGCGTTCGGGAATGCGGCGATGATTTCATCGGAGAGCAAGTACCCGCGATCCTTGCCCCGCGCGATCAGGCTCGCATCCATACTCTTCTTCACCACCTTCTCAAGGCGCCGGAACCGCCTGAGGGCGAGTACATTAGATAAAAAAATCCCGGGCCACTGGGGCCTGGGCACGCTGGGTCACCCAACTGATTCGAGGGTATGCACGTGGATTGTCCGTCGCATTCCGATCATGCCGCCCCTTGTTTCAACTCTTACCTACCAGTATACCCGGAAAGTTTCCGAATTTCAAGCGGGAAGGGGATGTGGTTGCCGAACGGTACATCCCGTAACCGACGCGTCGTCGTAAGCGGGGCTGCACAGGAGGATCCCCTGCCGATTCACTCTGCCGGCTCTCGTGGGAGTGGCGTGTCGCGATGAGCGAACGTGGGGAGATCATCCTCGGCGTCGACCCGGGGACAGCGCTGCTGGGGTACGGGCTGGTGGTCGGCAACGACCAGCCGCAGGCGCTGGAGTACGGCGTCCTCTCCACCCCGTCGTCGGAGCGCATGCCCGCGCGGCTGCTGAAGCTCTACGAAGGGTTGAGCGCGCTCATACGTCGCCACGCGCCCGATGTCGTGGTGATCGAAGAGCTGTTCTTCTCGCGCAATGTCACGACCGCCCTCTCGGTCGGTCAGGCGCGCGGGGTGGTCCTCCTGGCGGCTGCGCAGGCGGGGGTGCCAGTGGTGGAGTACAAGCCGGCCGAAGTCAAGCAGGCCGTGGCCGGATACGGCAAGGCCGACAAGGCGCAGATGCAGGAGATGGTGCGCCTCCTCCTGAACCTCGACGAGGTTCCGAAGCCGGATGACGCGGCCGATGCCCTCGCCGTGGCCCTTTGCCATGCCCAGACAAGCCGGTTCCACCGTGCGGTCGAGCAGATGTGAGCGGCGCATCGATGAGCAAGCGGGTTCGCGCGGACGAGTTGCTGGTCGCGCGGGGACTGGCCGAGAGCCGCAGCCGGGCGCGGGCGATGATCATGGCAGGGGCGGTTCGGTCGGGCGACCGTGTTATCGACAAACCAGGAACCCTGCTCCCGCCCGACGCGCCGCTCGATCTGCGTGAGCGTCCCCGCTTCGTCAGCCGGGGCGGGGAGAAGCTCGACTGGGCGCTGGAGCAATTCGCCCTCGACGTCCGCGACTGCGTCTGCGCGGATTTCGGCGCCTCGACCGGCGGGTTCACCGATGTCCTGCTCCAACGGGGCGCGGCGCGGGTGTACGCCATCGACGTCGGCTACGGCCAGCTCGACTACCGGCTGCGGCAGGACCCGCGCGTCGTCGTGCTTGACCGCACCAACGTGCGGTACCTTGAGTCGCTGCCGGAGCCGATCGACATTGTGACCATCGATGTCTCCTTCATCTCGCTGGCGCTGGTCTTGCCGGCTGCGCTGCGCGTGCTGAAGCCGGACGGCTCGTGCGTGGCGCTGATCAAGCCGCAGTTTGAGGCGGGGCGAGAGAAGGTCGGGAAGGGCGGGGTCGTGCGCGATCCCCGGGTGCACCGGGAGGTGCTCCGGCGGGTCTTGACCGACGCTCAGGCGCTCGGCTTTACCGTCCGCGGGTTGACGCCGTCGCCGATCCGCGGCCCAGCGGGGAACGTCGAGTTCCTGGTCTGGCTGAGCCGCGAAGGCGGCGAGGAGGTCGATCCAGAGCCGCTCATCGACGCGGCGATGGCGGCCCTGGGGGGTGAGACGCGCTAGCGACGGCTCTGCGTGGTGTCGGCCGGGTCGAGCACGCCGTGGAGGAGGCGGTCCGCCAGCGTGCCCGGATCAACCTGGCGTGCCAGGAGCGCGGCGCGTTCGTCTGCGAACGCAGGATCCTGGAGCCGGGCAGTGATCCACTGGTCAAATCGCTCGCGCGCGAGGAGCACCACTTCGCGGGCAAGGCGGCGTTCGATGCGTCCGCGGTGCCGCCCCGACTCCTCCAGCCAGGTGCGGTGCGCGGCGATCTGATCCGCCAGCCGCGGGATGCCCGTGCCATCCGTCGCCACCGTCTCGACGATGGGGATCTTCCAGTCGCCCTCGGGCGTCTGACCCAGGAGCAGCATGTTGCGCAGGTCGCGGACGAGCTGCCGGGCGTCGGGGCGGTCGGCCTTGTTGACGACCAGGATGTCGGCGATCTCCATGATGCCGGCCTTGATCGTCTGGATGCTGTCGCCCAGGCCGGGCACCTGAACCAGCAGGGTGGTATCGGCCGTCTCGGCGATGTCGACTTCGTCCTGCCCCACACCGACGGTCTCGACAAGGATGACCTCAAAGCCGAACGCGTCGAGGAGGTGGATTGCGCCGGTGGCGGCCAGCGCCAGCCCGCCCATTTGGCCGCGAGTTGCCATGCTGCGGATGTAGACGCCCTCGTCGGCGTGGTTCTCCATCATCCGGATGCGGTCGCCGAGCGTGGCGCCGCCGGTGATGGCGCTGGAGGGGTCGATGGCCAGCACCCCGACGGTGCGCCCGCGGCCGCGCAGTTCACGGATCAGGGCGTTCGTGAGCGTGCTCTTGCCGGCACCGGGCGGGCCGGTGATCCCCACGATGTGCGCTCGCCCGGTGCGGTCGAACGACTCGCGGATGGCGCGGGCGCCGAGCTCGGTCCGGTTCTCGACGTGCGTGAGCAGCCGCGCCAAGGCGCGCCGGTCGCCTGCCAGGAAACGCTCGATAAGGTCGCTCACGCCGCGTCCTCTCGCCGTGGAGCGTTCGCGCGAATGAACTCGATCGCGTCCGGCAGCGGTGTTCCGGGACCGAAGACCTCGGCGACCCCGGCTGCCTTCAGGCGCGGGACATCCTCTTCGGGGATCGTGCCGCCGACAACCACAAGCACGTCGTCGATCCCCATCGCCCGCAACTGCTCGATGACCCGCGGTACCAGGGCGTTGTGTGCTCCCGAGAGGATGCTCAGGCCGACTACGTCGACATCTTCGTCGGCGGCGGCGCGGGCGATCATCTCCGGCGTCTGGAAGAGACCGGTGTAAATCACCTCCATCCCGGCGTCGCGTAGCGCGCGGACCATGACCTTGGCGCCGCGGTCGTGGCCGTCGAGGCCGGGTTTCGCCACGAGTACCCGGATCGGGCGCGTCCGGCTGGCAGTCACCTTCTCCTCCTCCCCTCGATCACACCACCGCCACGGGCCGGTACTCGCCGTACACGGCTTTGAGGCAGTTCGTGATCTCTCCGAGTGTTGCGTAGGCGCGTACCGCGCGCAGCAGGTGCGGCATCAGGTTCTCCCCAGCGCGCGCAGCCTGCTCCAGCGCGTCGAGGGAAGCCCGCCACTCGACCTGGTCGCGCTTCCGGCGGATGCGGGCGAGCCGCTGGCGCTGGCGCACCTCACCCTCTGGATCCATCGTCAGGAGCGGGATGTCGGCCGGCTCCTCGTTGCGCAGCGCATTGACGCCGATCACGATCTTGCGGCGCTCGGCGATAGCCTGTTCGTAGCGGTAAGCGCTGTCGGCAATGCGCCGCTGGAAGTAGCCGCTCTCGATGGCGGCGAGCACGCCACCCAGCTCAGCGATCTCGTCGAGGATCGCCTGGACGCGTTGCTCCATCTCGGTCGTCATCGTCTCGACCAGGTAGCTGCCGGCGAGCGGGTCGACGCTGTTGGCCACGCCACTTTCGTAGGCGATGATCTGCTGGGTGCGCAGGGCGATGCGCACCGCCAAGTCTGACGGGAGTGCGAGCGCCTCGTCGAGCGAGTTGGTGTGCAGTGACTGGGTTCCACCGAGGACGGCCGCCAGCGCCTGGATCGTGGTCCTGATGATGTTGTTCTCCGGCTCCTGTGCCGTGAGGGAGCAGCCGGCGGTCTGCGTGTGGAAGCGAAGCCACCAGGAGCGCGGGTTCTTCGCCCCGTAGTGCTCGCGCATCAAACGAGCCCAGATGCGCCGGGCAGCGCGGAACTTGGCGATCTCTTCGAAGAAATCGTTGTGGCAGTTGAAGAAGAACGAGATGCGGGGCGCGAACTCGTCGATGTCCAGGCCGCGGGCGAGCGCCGCGTCCACGTAGGCCATTCCGTCGGCGATGGTGAACGCCAGCTCTTCGGTCGCGGTCGCTCCCGCCTCACGGATGTGGTACCCGCTGACGCTGATGCTGTTCCACTTCGGCATCTCGCGCGTGGCGAACTCGATGGTGTCGGTCACGAGCTTCATCGACGGCTCGGGCGGGAAGATGTACTCGTTCTGGGCGGTGAACTCCTTGAGAATGTCGTTCTGAAGCGTGCCGCCCAGCTTGGCCCGCGGGATGCCACGCTTCTCCGCCGTGGCGATGTACATCGCCCAGATCGCTGCGGCGGGGCCGTTGATCGTCATGGAGGTCGTGATCTGGTCGAGCGGGATCCCGTCGAGCAGGATCTCCATGTCTGCCAGGGACGAGACGGCCACGCCGCACTTGCCGAACTCACCCTCTGCCATCGGGTCGTCGGTGTCGCGGCCGTAGAGCGTGGGCAGGTCGAAGGCGATCGAGAGGCCGGTCTCACCGTGGTCCAGCAGGTAGCGGAAGCGGGCGTTCGTCTCCTCTGCCGAGCCGAAGCCCGAGAACATCCGCATGGTCCAGAGCTTGCCCCGGTAGAGGTTCTTGTGGATGCCTCGGGTGAAGGGATACTCGCCCGGGCGGCCCAGGTCGCGCTCGGGGTCGAACCCGATGCGCTCAAGATCTTCCTCGGTGTAGACCTCCTTGACCGGCTCACCCGAGACGGTCGTGAAATCCCGCTGGGCCGGATCGGGTGGCTCGCGGTATCGCTCGTCGTCGTTGACGTCGAAGTAGCGCATGGCGTGTCCCACCTCCTCGGTCCGGCGCGCGGGCCGGGCCGTCAGTAGTGAATGCCGCGGCGGAGCGGCTGCTCGGCGCGCTCGCTGGACTTGACGATTTCCATCATGGTAACGGAATCGGCGGCCTCCTTCAGCGAATCGGTGACCGTTGCCCCGCTGACGACGATGTCGAGCCACGGGGCGGACTCGTTTACCAGCTCCAGGATCTTGGACTCCTCGACCAGCCCCTGGCCGACCAACGTGAGCAGTCCGTCGAGGATCAAGATGTTGGTGACGCGCTGGCGCACGTGCACCTGCGCCTCCCGCAGGGCCGCTTCCAGTCGATCAGGCGCGATGGCCGGGCCGTCCATGTCCTCCGTCGTCCGCTGGGGGGGAACGGTGCCGTACTGGGTAAGCGTGACCCCGGTGAGGAAGGACACCGCGGCAACTTCGCCGCGGTCGCGCCCGCCCTTCAGGAACTCGATGATGTGCACGCGCAGGTTGTGGCCCGCTGCGCGGAGGGCGATGCCGAGTGCGGCGTCCGACGTCGCGCGCTCGTGCCCCACCAGCAGCATGAGATAACCGCGCTGAGTCGACTCTCCGTTCTTCTCTGCTGACTGACCTGCCATCGGTTACTCCAACCCTCACTGATTGTCACTCAAAAGCCGGCGCGCGATGACGAGACGTTGGATTTCGGAGGTTCCTTCATAGATCACCGTCGCGCGGGCATCCCGAAAATAGCGTTCGACCGCGTACTCCTCAAGGTAGCCGTAGCCCCCGTGGATCTGGACTGCCTGATCCGTCACGAAGGTCGCGGTTTCCGAGGCGAAGAGTTTGGCCTGCGAGGCAGCCAGGGTGTGTGGCTGGCCTTGGTCGCGCAGGGTCGCAGCCCGCCACACGAGGAGCCGAGCTGCGTCGATCCGCGTGGCCATGTCGGCGAGCTTCCACTGGATCGCCTGGAAGTCCGCGATCGGGCGGCCGAATTGCTGCCGCTCCCGGGCGTATCGTCGGGCTAGGTCATAGGCGCCGCGGGCGATGCCGACCGCCTGGGCACCGATGCCGATGCGGCCACCGTCGAGCAGCGCCATCGCGATGCCGAATCCGTCACCCTCATTGCCCAGGAGCCGAGTCGCCGGGACGCGACAGTCGGTCAACGTCACCTCGGCGATCTCGGACGCGCGCAGCCCGAGCTTATGCTCGCGCCGCGGCACCGTGAGTCCGGGCGTGTCCCGGTCGACCGCGAATGCGGATATGCGGCGCGAGGTGCGGGCTTCCGGGTCGGTGACGGCAAAAATGATGTAAAGCCCGGCGTGGTCCCCGTGCGTCACGAAGATCTTCCGTCCGTCGAGGACGTAATGGTCGCCGTCGCGGCGGGCACGGGTGGTGAGCGCGGCCGCGTCCGAGCCGGCGCCGGGCTCGGTCAGTGCGTACGCACCCAGAATCTCCCCGGAAGCGAGCCTGGGCAGTAGCTCGGCCTGTAGCTCGGGTCTGCCGTAGGTTGCCACTGCTCCGCACACGAGGGTGTTGTGGACCGAGAGCGTGACGGACAGAGCTGGTGACCCGGCGGCGACCTCCTCATAGACGAGCACGGCACCCAGGCTGCCGACCGGGTTCCCCCCGAACTCCTCCGGCACCATCAGGCCGCAGAGCCCGAGCGTCGCGGCGGCGCGGAGCTCATCGGCCGGGAACGCGGCCTCGCGGTCGCGCTCCGCGGCTCGCGGCGTCACCGCGTCTGCCACGAACTCGCGCACTGTCTCCTGGAGCAGCCGAAGTTCGTCCGGGAGGGCAAAGTCCATCGTCGCTCCCTTACGGGTAGGTGTAGAACCCCTGGCCGGTCTTCCGGCCGAGTTTCCCGGCCGCAACCATCTTTCGCAGGAGCGGGCACGGGCGGTACTTGTCGTCGCCGAGGTCGCGGTGCAGCACCTCCAGGATGTCCAGGCAAACGTCCAGGCCGATCAGGTCGGCCAGCGCTAGCGGACCCATGGGGTGGTTCATGCCCAGCCGCATCACGGTGTCGATATCCTCGGCGGTGGCGACCCCCTCCATCAGGCAGTAGATCGCCTCGTTGATCATCGGCATGAGCACGCGGTTGGAGACGAAGCCGGGGAAGTCGTTCACCGTGACTGGCGTCTTCCCGAGCCGTGTCGCTAGATCCATCACCGCGCCGTGCGTCTCGTCCGAGGTGCCCAGCCCGCGGATGACCTCCACCAGTTGCATGACCGGGACCGGATTGAAGAAGTGCATGCCCACAACCTTGTCCGGTCGACGGGTGAGCGCGGCGAGCTGGGTGATGGAGATCGACGAGGTGTTCGATGCCAGGATCGTCGCGCTGGGACTGATCTCGTCGAGGCGACGGAAAATGTCCGCCTTCAGGTCGAGGACTTCCGGCACCGCCTCGATGACCAGGTCCGCCTCAGCGGCGCCGTCGACGGAGGCGTCGGTCTTGATGAGGCTCGTGGCGACGCCGGCCTCCTCCTCGGTGAGGCGTCCCTTTTCCACCTCTCGGTGGAGCCGTTGCGCGATCGTCTCAAATGCGCGATCGAGGATCGCCTGGTCGCGGTCAATCATCGTGACCGGGATGCCGGCGCGAGCCACGACCTGCACGATCCCGCTCCCCATCGTCCCCGCGCCGACGACCGCGACACGCGTGATCTCCATCGGCCTGTCCGTCCCTTCCTAAGCTTCCGCCAGGAGCCGGCGGGCGATGACGAGCCGTTGAATCTCCGACGTGCCCTCACCGATCTCAGTCAGGCGGACGTCGCGGTAGTACCGTTCGACCGGGTACTCCGTGGTGTACCCGTATCCCCCGTGAATTTGAATCGCCTTGTGGCAAATGCGCTCGGCGGCTTCCGAGGCAAAGAGTTTGGCCATGGCCGCTTCGGTGGTGTGCGGCAGGCCACGATCTTTGAGCCAGGCGGCGCGGTAGACCAGCCACCGCGCTGCCTCAAGCTGGGTCGCCATATCGGCGAGCATGAAGCTGATGGCTTGGAAGTCCGCGATGCGCTGTCCGAACTGCTCACGCTCCAGCGCGTAGTTCCGGGCCGCACGCAGCGCGGCCTGCGCGATGCCGACCGACATGGCCCCGATGCCGATCCGGCCCCCGTCGAGGACCTGGAGGAACTGCTTGAATCCTTCACCCGGGCGGCCAAGGAGGTTCTCGACCGGAACGCGGCAGTCCTGGAAGTAGACCTGGGAGGTCACCGAGCCGTGGAGGCCCATCTTCTCCTGGTCCTGCCCGAAGCTGACACCGGGTGCATCGGCCGGCACAATGATGTTGGAGATGCCCCGCCGCCCGGCCTCCGGGTCGGTCACGGCGGTGACGATGATGACCCCCGCGATGCTGCCGTTGGTGGTGAACACCTTCTGGCCGTTGATGACGAACTCGTTGCCGTCGCGCACGGCCGCGGTGCGCGTGGCACCCGCGTCGGAGCCGGCCTGCGGCTCGGTGAGGCCGAACGCGCCGAGCATCTTCCCCTCAGCCAGCGGCGTGAGGTAGCGGCGCTTCTGCTCCTCGTTGCCGAACATCAGCAGCGGCACGCAGACGAGGCCGGTGTGGGCGGCGATCGTAAGGGCGGTGGACCCGCACGCGCCGGCGATCTCCTCGATGAGCAGGGCGAATGCGAGCCCGTCGGCTCCCACGCCGCCGTACTCCTCCGGGATCGGCACCCCGAGGAGCCCCAGCTCGGCTGCTGCGTTGATCACGTCCCAGGGGAATTCGCCGGTGCGGTCGATCTCCGCGGCGCGTGGCACGACGACCTCGTTGGCGAACGCGCGGAAGCGCTCCCGGAAGAGTTGATGCTCGGAGTCGAGTGCGAAGTCCACGTTACACCTCCTGCCTGGAGCCTCGTTGCTCCCGGCTGCCGCTACGTACCGGAAGTGAACCGCTGGCTGTCTGCTCTCCCTTGCGCTTCGCGTCCGACCTCACGTTGGGCATCAGCCCGATTGTACATGTTCATCGCGGCATCGATGCCATCCTTGTACCAACTGAGCGCGGCGTCGGCGGCGAGGGCGATGACCTCGGGCAGGGCCCGCTCCTCCTCGGGTCGGAAGCGGCTGAGCACGTAGCTCACGGTGCTTCCGTGCTCCGGGCGGCCGATCCCCACCCGCAGGCGCGGCACGCGGTCGGTTCCCAGGTGTTCGATCACGGATTGCAGTCCCTTGTGGCCGGCACTGCTGCCGCCCGGACGCAGCCGGATGCGGCCAAACGGGAGATCGAGGTCGTCGTAGATGATGAGGATGCGCTCAGTGGGCACCCGGTACCAGCGAGCCGCCTGGGCCACGGCGGTGCCGCTGAGGTTCATGAACGTCTGCGGCTTCTGCAGCACGATGCGCCCGGCCGCGTCGCGCGTTTCGATCAACTCGCTATCAAAGCGGTTGCGCCGGTCCCCTGGCTCAAGCTGGCGTGCAAGATGGTCGACCACCATGAAGCCGATGTTGTGCCGGGTCGCGGCGTAGCGCTGTCCCGGGTTGCCGAGCCCTACAATCAACCAGGTCGGTCGCTCAGTCACCTGCGAGCACCCTCCGGTAGATAGCCGCGGTCTCCCGCGCCGTTCGTTCCCAGCGGAACTGTGCCGCGCGCTCCCTGCCGCGCGCAGCCAGGTCGTGCCGCAACGCCGCATCGTCGAACACCCGCTCCAGCACCTCCGCCCACGTTGCCGGATCGCCCTCGTCGACGAGTACCGCTGCATCGCCCGCGACCTCGGGCAGCGCCCCGCGCTTCGCGACCACTGCCGGCAGTCCGGTCGCCATCGCCTCGGCGAGCGGCAGGCCGAACCCCTCGTCGAACGAGGGGAGGGCAAGCACCGTCGCCGTCCGGTACAGCGCCTGGAGCAATCCGTCGCCGACATCCGTCAGCCAGATCGCTAGCCCGGCCTGCTCCAGCTTGCGGATCGCCGCGGTGGCCTCCTCCGAGCGCCAACCCGGCTGGCCGGCGACGACGAGGAGCGGAGCGAGGTCCGGGCGTCGCGTGGCGAGATCCGCTGCCGCCGTGGCGAGCAACACGTGGCGCTTGCGCGGCTCGACGGTTCCAACGATCAAAATGATGGCTCGACCCCCGGCGAGCAGGGCAGGGGCGATCTCGGGCGCCTCCCGCGCGATGGTATGGCTCGGCGGCTCGGACGGTTCGGCAAAGAAGGTGTCTGCCACACCGTTGTAGACGGCATGTATCTTCTCCGGTGGCACACCGAGCCGCTCGATGACCTGTTCACGAACTGTGCCCGAGACGGTGATGACGGCTCGTGCCGCGTGGATCGCACGCGGGAGTTGACCGTAGTAGCGCAGGCCGTCGGCCGCCAGCAGGGACGGGTCGCTGAGGAAAGCGAGGTCGTGCACGGTGACCACGCGTGCAACGCCGGGTGTTACTGGCGGGATGAAGTCCGGGCTGTGAAGCAGCCGGGGTCGATGGCGCAGGACTTCCAGCCCGAGTAACCAGCGCTCGACACGGTGGTGCGGAGGGGTCATGACGCGGATGGTCGGTAACCCCGCGTCGACACCGGTGCGGTTGACGAGGACGCGCACGGTGAGGTCCGGCGCGGCGGCGAGCAGGTGCGCGGCGAGTTCGGCGACATATCGCGCGATACCTCCGCGCCGATATGCTAAGATCCGGCCGTCGAGTAGGAGCACCGGCTGCCGTTCCCTCTCCATGCGGCCAGCACACGTTCCAGCGACCGTGCCTCGCCGATCGTGCCCGCTCGCGATGGTATACTACCAACCGTCAGCAACCGGACGGGTTCAGGGGCTGCGGCAGCGTCGAACGGAGAGCGTGGATGAACTTCTTTGGCATGGGGCCGATGGAGATCCTGGTGATCATGGTGATCGCCCTCATGATCTTCGGGCCGGGGAAGCTGCCTGAGATCGCGCAGGGGATCGGGAAGGGCATCCGCGAGTTCCGGGCCGCGACCAGCGACCTGACGGGCGAGTTCCAGCGGACCCTCAACGAGGTCACCAGTGAAGTCGCGTCGGTGGGAGACGAGGTCCGGCAGTCCGCGGCCGACGTGCACCGGACCACGACCTCGGTGCTGACCGAGGCGACCCGGTTGGATCAGATCAACACGCCCCCGCCACCCCCGGGAGCGGCGGCGGCTGTCTCCAAGGCCGTGGCCGAGGCTAAGGCTGCTGCCCCGCTGCGGATGCCGACCAAGGCCGACCCCCTTGCGGACCTGATGCCGATTGACGCTTCGGCTGCGGTTGCGTCCAACGGCCACGACAGCGGTTCGGAGTCCGGCGGCACAACCAGCTAGCCCTCTGCCGTCGTGCTGTCAGCGCGGCTTGCAACCCACAGCAGAGCCCGCCCACGGGGCGTTTCGACTGTGTGCCAGTCCCCGGGAAGGGATGGGTGTGCCAGCACATCTCCTCGAGGGACGGTGCCATCGACCCGATCGCCGTAGAAGAGACGAGCGAGCGCCCCGATTGGCCGGCGCCAGCCGTGCCAGTCGGTAACCTCACCACCGAGCACGACGATGAACCGCCCACCCGGTGCCAGAACTCGAGTTACTTCATCGAGCGTGCTTCGCTCCACGATGAACTGCGCCGGGAAGGTGGATACGACGCTGGTGAATGTGGCGTCGCGGAAGGGGAGGTTGGCTGCGGCTGCGCGAACCAGCCCGCCGTCGCGAGCACGTCGGCTCGCTACTCGCAGCATGCTCCGGGACCAATCCACTCCAATAGCCGTGGCTCGCGTACGTAGCTCAGGGAGGAGCGCGCCGGTGCCGCAGCCGAGGTCGAGGACGCGACCCGGGCCAACGAAGGGGAGGACGGTCTGGCGCCAATGGTGCCACTCGTCGCCGAACACGAAGCGGCTGAGCGGGTCGTAGAACCAGGCATGCCGGTACAGTTGGTCGAACGCCCAGAGTTGCAGACGGCGGCGAATCTCGCGCGTACGGCGCTTGTCGCTCATCGGCATCGATCGCTTGTCGTTCCTGACGTGCCCCTCGGCGCCTGTGCTACCATTCGACCATGATGGAGCGCGATAACGCCGCACCACACTCCGGCGGCGAGCAGCCTCACCATTTCGAGATCTTGGCCGCGGACCCGGCGACCCGGGCCCGCGTCGGTATCCTCCGGACCCGGCGCGGTGACGTGCGGACGCCGGCATTCATGCCCGTCGGGACGCAGGCCAGCGTCAAGTCGCTGACGCCGGATGAAGTTCGCGCGACCGGCACCGACATCATCCTGGCAAATACCTACCACCTCATGCTCCGTCCGGGCGTGGCTGTCCTGGAGGCGGCCGGCGGGGTCCAGCGCTTCATGGCGTGGGACGGACCGGTCCTGACCGACTCCGGGGGTTTCCAGGTCTTCAGCCTGGCGCAGCGGCGGGAGGTGCGTGAGGAGGGCGTGACCTTCCGTTCCCACCTGGACGGGAGCCGCTGGGAACTGACACCTGAGTCGGCGATCGACCTCCAGCTCGGATTCGGCTCCGACATCATCATGCCACTCGATGAGCTGGTCGGCTACGGGAGTGACGACGCCGCACAGGCAGCGGCGATGGAGCGCACGCACCGCTGGCTGCTGCGTGCCATCGAGCGCTTTGCTGCGCGCCAGGCCGATGTGGCGCCCGCCTCCCGTCCGATGCTGTTCGGGATTGCCCAGGGAGGCTTCGATCCGGACAGGCGGCGCGAGAGCGCGAGCTTCCTGCGCGACCTGCCACTCGACGGCTCGGCTATCGGCGGCCTGAGCGTGGGCGAGCCGAAAGAGGTCATGGCGGAGATGCTCGACGCCTCGGTCGATGGTCTCCCGCCCGAGCGGCCGCGCTACCTCATGGGCGTCGGGTCGCCGGAGGACTTGTGGCGCGGAGTCGCTGCCGGGGTCGACATGTTCGATTGCGTCCACCCGACGCGCGTGGCGCGGCGGGGTGCGCTCTTCACCCCGGATGGGCGCATCGACGTCACCGCATCGCGGTTCCGAACCCACTTCGGGCCGGTGGATGAGACGTGCACCTGCCCGACCTGCACGACGTTCAGCGCCGCCTACCTTCACCACCTCTTCCGCGCGCGTGAGCTGCTGGCCTACCGGCTGGGCACGATCCACAACCTCTGGTTCATCCAGCGGGAGATGGCACGAATTCGGGACGCGATCGCCCGGGGAACCTTTGCCGAGGAGATGCGCGCCTTCCTCGATCGCTACCGCCCTGCCGACAGCGCGGCGGCCGCGCTGCAGCGCCAGCGTCACCGCGTCGTCGGTGCGGAGGCCGGCATGGGGAGAGGGTGATCGGTGGAGAGAAGCTCGATGCACGTGCCGGAGGCGAAGGCCCGCCTGCGCTGCGTAGTCGAAGGCCGCGTGCAGGGAGTCGGCTTCCGGGCATTCGTGGTGCGCACTGCCACCGCGCTCGGGTTGAGCGGTTGGGTGCGCAACCGTGAGGATGGGCGCTCCGTTGAGACGGTGGCGGATGGACCCGAGGAGGCGTTGGAGCGGTTCCGCGCCGCGCTGCGCGAGGGCCCGCCGGGAGCCGTGGTGAACCGGATGACCTGCGAATGGTTGGAACCGGGACCGGAGTTTCAGGGCTTTACGATTCGCCGCTAGTCCGGCGCCAGGTGCGACTGGCCTGGGCGTTGCTCCTGGCCGGGTTCGCGATGTTCCTGAGCCTGGTCGGAGCGGCGGTGCTCGGTGCGCGCTGGTACCTCGCCAACGCCACCACCGCGGAACCGGCGTCGCTCCAGGTCGTGAGCGGATCGGGGCTGCTCGTGCGTCCCGCCGGCCAGGATGAGTGGCGCCTCGTGACGGACGTCGTCACCGTGGAGGAGGGGGACACGATCGCCGCCGGGCAGGGGACCGTGGGCTGGTTGACCTTGTTCGATGGAGGAACGGTGGAAATCTCGGAGGAAACCGAGGTCACCGTCCAGCGGATGCGGACGTCCCGGTTTTGGTCGACGCGGAAGGAGTTCGTGCTGACGCCCGTGCGCGGAATCATCTACGTCGGTATGGCGCCGCACGGCGACATCACCGAGTCCACCCTACGCGTGACCGCGGGCCCGGCCGAGGTGGTGATGGTAGATTCAGCGCGCAGCCCTGATGCAGGGTCGTTCCTGGTCGAGGTGCAGCGCAGCTCGCGCAACGGGGGAGTGAACGAGCCGATCATGGCGGTGCGGGTCGGGGTCCTGCGAGGGCATGCCACGGTCACCAGCGAGGCCGGCACCCGCAGCCTCGCGGCCAACGAGCAGACCATCGTCAGCGCGGGCGGTGCCTTCGGGCCGGTAACGGCCGCTGTGCGCGAGATGATCCGGAATGGTCAGTTCACGCGCGGTCTGGCCGAATGGGTGGAGTATCAGGACCAGGGTGGCGACGGTGGCAGCGAGTTCGGACTCGTCCAGCGCGTTCCTGTCGACGACTTCGGGGAGCGGCACGTCGCCGTCGAGTTCTCACGCTCCAGCGGGAACACTGACCACTGCGAGACGGGGATCCAGC
This sequence comes from Sphaerobacter sp., assembly GCF_019683595.1. Classification (GTDB taxonomy): domain Bacteria; phylum Chloroflexota; class Chloroflexia; order Thermomicrobiales; family Thermomicrobiaceae; genus Sphaerobacter. The sequence goes on from NZ_JADGHZ010000034.1 coordinate 15,589, forward strand.
AACAAATCGGTGTGACGCTGCGGGTCCACTCCTCCCTCCGCCTCGCGGCCGATATCTGGATCGAGGAGCAGTCACCGCCGGGCGGCGGCGAGATGCACACGGAATACCCGCTGATCCTGAAGGTGACGTACGTGGACTTGCAGGGGCAGCCTCGAGAGTGGTGGCATGGGTTCTACATCCAGCCGGGGCAGACCCCCGAGCCCGAGGGACGAGCGACGTTGATCGAGCGTGGGGTTTGGCGGCATGTCGAGTTTGACCTCAGAAATGTCATGCCGCTACCGCGCCAGATCACGTCTCTCCTCGTGTACAGTTCGGGACATAGCTATAAGGCGCGGGTCACCAATCTATCGTTGACGAGCAACGAGGCAGGAGACCCGCAGTCGAGCCGCGACCCGAGGCGGGTTAGCGACCCGGTGCGTGAAGGGATGTAGACGAGTGGCGGTCATTACCATCATCGGAACGAACTACGTCGGGGCCGTCTACGCGGCCGCCTTCGCCGACCTGGGGAATCACGTCTTCGGGGTCGATATCGACGAGCGCAAGGTCCAGCTCCTCTCGGAGGGGATTAGCCCGATCTACGAGCCCGGGCTGGACGAGCTCGTGACCCGCAACCTCAAGGCGGGGCGCCTTCGCTTTACCACCTGCTATGACGAGGCCGTGCCGATTTCTGAGTTTGTTTTCATCTGCGTCGGCACACCGTCCTCCTTCAGCGGTGAGGCCGACATGCGGGCCGTGCGGTCCGCGGCCGAGATGATCGGGAAGACGATTCGCGGTCACACCATCATCATCAACAAGAGCACCATGCCGATCGGGTCAGGAGATCTCGTCACCTCGATCATCAACCAGGTCAAGTCGCCCGACGCAACCTTCGCCGTCGTGAGCAACCCCGAATTCCTCCGTGAGGGGTCGGCGGTTCAGGATGTCTTCAACCCCAGCCGGATCGTGCTCGGGGCCGAGGACCGTGAGGCGGCCGAGCGCGTCGCCGAACTCTACAGCGCCCTCAACGCCCCGGTGCTGATCACCGACCGTCGGACCGCCGAGATGATCAAGTACGCCTCCAACGCGATCCTGGCGACACGGATCAGCTTCATCAACGAGATCGCGCAGATCTGCGAGCAATACCAGGCGGACGTCAAGGTGGTGGCCCAGGGCATGGGCCTCGACCCGCGGATCGGCCCGCTCTTCCTGGACGCCGGCATCGGATTCGGCGGGTCCTGTTTCCCCAAGGACGTCAAGGCGCTGTCCTACATGGCGCACGAGGCCGGCTGTCACCCGCAGCTCCTCCACGCCGTGTTGGAGATCAATCAGGATCAGCGCCGCCGCTTCGTGCACAAGCTGCAAACCATGGTGGGCGACCTACACCAGCGGCCGATCGCCATCTGGGGGCTTTCGTTCAAGCAGGACACCGATGACATCCGCGAGTCACCGGCGATCGACGTGGTGCGCATGCTCATCCAGCGCGGGGCCATCCCTCGCTGCTACGACCCGGCGGCGATGGACAATGCCCGGGAGGTGGTCCCCGAGGCGGAGTACTTCGACGATCCCTACGAGGCCGTCCGCGGGACCGACGCCCTGCTGGTGCTGACGCCCTGGAACGAGTTCAAGCAGGCCGATCTCGGACGGGTCGCGAGCTTGATGCGCCAGCCGGTGCTGCTGGACGGGCGCAACATCTACGATCCGGCCGATGTGCGGCGTCTCGGGTTCCGCTATGCCGGTGTCGGGCGCTAGCTATCAGCCCCTCTGGGACCCAGAGGCGGCCGGACCGGTAGAAGTTGGCGTCGACGTCATTGAGATCGACCGCATCCAGCAGACGCTTGAACGCTTCGGTGACCGATTCTTGCGCAGGGTCTACACCGAGCGGGAGCGGGAACGCTATGGCCGCCGCCCAGCGGAGCTGGCGGCGCGCTTCGCTGCCAAGGAAGCGGTAATGAAGGCGCTCGGGACCGGTGTCCGTGGGATCCGCTGGCGCGACATCGAGGTCCTGCCAAACCGCCGTGGCAAGCCGATCGTGGTGCTCCACGACACCGCCGCGGCGCGGGCCGAACACCTTGGCCTAACCCACTTCTCGATCTCACTGACACACTCGCGGAGCGTCGCGATGGCGGTCGTCGTGGCCACCAAGCGCGCATCGACGGATGGGGAGGCGGACGGGTCGTGATCAGCTTGTGTCGAGTGGAGGAGATTCGTGCCGCGGAACGTGCCGCGATGAATGCGGGGCGCTCCGAGGCGGACCTGATGCGCGCGGCGGGTCGCGGCGTGGCGCGGGAGATCGAACGGGCGACCGGCGGGCGCGCGGGAACCGTCCTCGTGCTGGCCGGCCCGGGCAACAACGGCGGCGACGGTCTGGTTGCCGCGGCGGCCTTGCGTGAGCGCGGTTGGCGTTGTCTGATCTGGGGCTATCGCCGAGCTGACAGCAGTGGTGCCCCGATCGATGCTGCCACGGCCGATCAGTTCGTCTGGCTCGAACCGGGATCGCTCCGCGAGGCAGCACGAGAGGCAGACGTCATCGTCGATGCCGTGTTCGGCATCGGCGGGAAGGACACCTTGCCGCCGGAGGTCGTGGACGCGTTCGCAACCGTCGACGCCGTCCGCCGTGAGCGTGGCACGCCGGTGGTCGCGCTGGACCTGCCGAGTGGGGTCGACGCGGACAGCGGGGCAGTCGCGGAGGGCGCGCTGGCAGCCGACATGACGGTCACGGTGGGACTGCCGAAGATCGGGCTCTACCGGTCGCCGGCGCTGCGGTACACCGGGATGCTCCGGCTGGTCGACATCGGGTTGCCGGCGCCCGACATATCCCCTGAAATCCCCCAACTCATCACCGAGCAGGACGTGCGTGCCTGGCTGCCGCGCAGGCGAGCGGACACGCACAAGCGCGAGGTCGGGTCGCTCCTCGTCGTCGGAGGGGCGCCGACCTACTACGGGGCGCCGCGGCTGACCGCGGCAGCCGGCGCTCGAGTCGGGGCCGGGCTGGTGACGTTGGCTGTCCCGCGGTCGCTGATCGCCCCCATCGCGACGGCTCTCCCCGAGGTCACCTTCCTCCCGCTCCCGGAGGGGGAGATTGGCGGCGCTGGGACGCGCATGGCGCGGATGATCCACGAGCAGATCGATCGCTACCAGGCGCTCGTCGTGGGTCCGGGGCTGGGTCAGGACTCACCGATCGACGAATTCCTGAATGCGCTGTTTCGGGTACGAACCGTCGCCGCAGGGATCGGGTTCGGCGCGAGCGTCGTGGCAGAGGAGACGCAGGAGTTCCGTGCCCGGGCGGTGCTGGACGCCGACGCGCTCAACTGGCTGGCGAAGCAGTCGGAGTGGCCCGACCGACTTCGCTCGGCGCAACTCGTGCTGACGCCACACCCCGGTGAGTTGAGCCGACTGCTCGACATGGACGTCGACCAGATCGTCTCCGATCCGTGGGCCGCAGCGCGCGAGGCGGCCGCGCGGTTCGGGCAGGTGGTCGTGTTGAAGCATGGTCACACGGCCGTGGCCAGCCCGGACGGCACACTCCTGGTGGCGCCGCAGGCGCTCCCTGCGCTCGCCTCAGCCGGTACGGGGGACGTCCTGGCCGGAATGATCGGGGGGCTGATGGCTCAGGGCCTCGCGCCGCGCGAAGCAGCGGCGGCTGGGGTCTACCTGGGGACCGAGGCAGCCATCCTGGCGATGGAGCGCGTCGGGACGCTCGGGTTGGTCGCGGGCGATTTGATCGACGCGCTTCCGGGCGCGCTGGCAGCGCTCTATGATGCGCGGTGGGGAAGGACCGGCGGATGACGATTGATCGATCGATCCGGGAGATCATGACGCGGGACGTGGTGTCCGTCACGTTGGCGACCCCCGTATCCGACGTGGCCCGCCTGCTCTGGAAGCACAAGCTGACCGGGGTACCCGTCCTCGAGGGGCGGCGTGTCGTCGGCGTCGTGACCGAGTACGACCTGATCGCGCGCCAGTCCGAATGGGACGCGCCGCTGTACGTGGTATTCCTGGACGCCTTCCTCCGCGTGCCGGGCAGCGGCGACGAAGAGCAGCTCCGCCGCATCCTGGCGACCACGGCGGGACAATTGATGTCCGCCCCCGCGATCACGCTGAAGCCTGACGCCACCGTGCAGGACGCTGCGACCCTGATGTACGAGCGCCGAGTGAACCCGGTCCCCGTCGTGGACGACGCTGGTGAACTTGTGGGCATCGTCAGCCGTTCCGACATCGTGCGCCTCATGGCGAGCGAAGAGGCCGGGCAAGGCGACGAATAGCGGTCGTCCACACCGAAGCACACGACATATCCCAGATGATCAGGACCAGCCTTATGTAAGACCCCTACCTGAGAGTGTCCAGGGCTGACGGCGTTTGACGAATACCACAGATGTACGCTGTTGGCAGGTGCCTGGGGCTAAAGCGCCCGGCCTGATATGGCGATGCCTGGTAACGGAGTCTGACCACATTCCGTGGTCTACGCTGTCGTCACCGTCGCCCGGGCGCTGTTATTCTGAGCGGAGCCGCCGCCCGGCGGGCCCGCGCCGGCCGGCTCCGCTCAGGATGACATGCACGCGGGAGCGGGTAGCGGGTAGCCGAGGCTAAGTCGTTGAACTCCATTAGCACCACGCTCATGCTAGGGTGTCGGACCCTCGCGCCATCCATCCGGCGTCCCGACGGCGGTACGAATCCATCCCCGCTCGGCTCACGCCTCGCCATCCCAAAGCGGAGGCTCAGGCCGCCGCACTCCAAGGCCGACTTCAGCTTCGACCGCGCGATTCGCTGGCTGGCTCTCCCCGAGCTTGTGGCGGACGCCACTCGGCGACGGACGATCGGAACCCGTAACGTCGGATGGGTTCGACTGGTCGCTCCTGAGGCATCAGATGCGGGAGCGGGTTAGCGTTGGTCGCGGGGTGGTGGAGCTGTGTCCTGGGGAAAAGAAAACCCGGGAGGCGCCTCGGGCGGGGCTGTCCGTTCCGGGGCGCTCCCGGGCGGAATCAGTGGGGCAGGGGTCTAAGCCTCCGACCCCAGGGTCTCCATGCTGCGTCGCAGGTTTTCGACGTCGGCACGGACGACGAAGGTGCGTCCCGACATCTCGTCGCGCACGTAGCCGAGCGTGCGGTCATCCATCCACCGATAGATGGTTGGACGGGTGACGCCGAGCTGCTGTGCCGCGTTGCCGATACTGACCAGCTCCGTTGGCTCGTACGCGCGGAACTTGGCCATCGAGATCATCCGGCCCAGATCCGTCTCCCAGAAGCTCCGGGGTACGGTGTAATCCTCGGCCGCCGGCGGCCAGAAGAGGATCTGGAGGACAGAGTCGATGGCTTCGAGAACGCGCTCCTTCGCCTCGCGTACCTCGCCGCGCGCGAGGGCCGCCAGCCGGGCCAGGTCCTGACCGAGGGGACCCTCGCGTAGCTGTTCAATCGTGAGCGGTTGGATCGCCTGGGGATAGAGGCGAGACATGAGCCGGTACTGGTTGCTGTAGACGACCCGCAACCACTTGTCGATGGTTTCCTGGAAATCTAGCGCCTCGTCCACGTCCGCTCCCTCTCGGCCAGTGGCCGCTCTGCACCCTCTCGCTGTACGTACCTATTGTACGCTCAGTCTCGGGCTCGGTCAACATTTCCTTGTCCAGATCGTCATGTTCCAGGACGGATGGGGGTCGACCTTGCGGAGTCCTCCAATCGATGTGACTCAGAGGCACGCAGTGCGACGTGCGCCGATTCCCGCGTCTCCGTGGTATAGTTGACTGATGTGACCTTTGCGGAAGCGTGGGACGTCCATGGCTATTCTCAAACGCATTGTGGGATATCTGCGGCCGTATTGGCGACGAGTGATCGTTGCCTACGTGGCGCTCCTCATCGGGACCGCGATGCAGCTTGCCGTCCCACGTCTCGTCGAGTACGTGATCGACAGCGGCCTGGTCGCGTCAAACCTGCGCGTTGTGACGCTCGGTACACTCGCGATCGTGACCGCAGGACTGCTGCAGGGCGCCTTCACGTTTGTGCGGAGCTACCTCTTCACGTTCCTGGCGGAGCGGGTTTCCTTTGACATCCGCAACGATCTTTACCGACACCTTCAGGCACTCCCCTTCTCGTTCTTCGACCGGGCGCACACGGGCCAGTTGATGTCGCGGGCGACCGAGGACGTCAACTCGATCCGGCGGTTCCTCATGTTCTCGATGCGATCCCTCGTGCAGTCGGTGGGGATGCTGATCGTGGTGTCGATCATCCTCATCACGACGCATTGGCGGCTCGCGCTCCTCTCGCTGAGTGTCATGCCGATCCTCGCCTGGACCGCGATTCACTTCGGCCGCACCATCCGCCCGAGGTTCCTGGCGGTCCAGCAGCAATTCGGTGTGATGACGAACGTGTTGCAGGAGAACCTCGCCGGCGCGCGGGTGGTGCGGGCCTTCGCGCGCGAGGAAGACGAGCGAGCGAAGTTCGACCGGGCCATCCAGCGGCTCTACGAGCGGAGCATGGATACCGTGCGGCGCTCCGCATTCTATTTCCCGCTGATGACCCTCCTCTCGAGCCTCGGACTGGCCTTCATCTTGTGGTACGGAGGCCGGCAGGTCGCGCTCGGCAACTTGTCGATCGGGAAGCTGACCGCCTTCTACTTCTACCTCGCCATGCTCAGCCAGCCGATCCGGCTCCTCGGGTGGGTCGTCAACAGCCTCGCCCGCGCCCTGGCCTCCGGCGAACGCATCTTCGAGGTGCTGGATACCCGGCCGGCCATTGCATCGCCGCCGAACGCCGTGCGGTTGTCGCCGATCGAGGGGCATGTCGCGTTCGAACATGTCTGGGTGCGGTACCCGGGTGCCAGTGAGGACGCGCTCGCCGATGTGACCTTCACTGCCGAGCCCGGTCAGCGAATCGCACTTCTGGGTAAGCCGGGATCGGGGAAGAGCACGCTCACCTCGCTGATCCCCCGCTTCTACGACGTCACCGCGGGGTCGGTGCGCATCGACGGCGTCGACGTCCGTGAACTTGACCTCGAGGTGCTCCGGCGCCAGGTGGGGATCGTGTTGCAGGACACGTTCCTCTTCGGGGTCTCGATCCGCGACAACATCGCCTACGGGCGGCCTGACGCGACCGACGAGGAGATCGAGGCAGCGGCTCGTGCCGCGCAGGCGCACGACTTCATCACCGCCTTGCCGGAGGGCTATGACACGATCGTCGGCGAACGCGGGGTCTCGTTGTCCGGCGGGCAGAAGCAGCGGGTGGCCCTGGCGCGGGCGCTCGTCATGGACCCGCGTATTCTGATCCTGGACGACGCGACATCCAACGTCGACACCGAGACGGAGCACGCTATCCAGCGCGCGCTCGATGAGCTGATGGTGGGTCGCACGACGTTCATCATCGCCCACCGGCTGGTGACGCTGAAGCGCGCCGACCTGATCCTCGTGCTCGACCGAGGGCGAATCGTCGAGCGCGGGACACATGAGACGCTGCTCCGTAATGGTGGGCTCTATGCCGAGATCTACGATCTCCAGCTTCGGGATCAGGAGGATCTGGCCGAGGTGGCGGACTGAGGTCCGCGCCTCCGCCGAAGACGAACATGATGCACTTTCGCGGGGATGCCGACGATCTCCTGGGGAAGGCCTACGATAGCCGGGTCGCTCGCAGGCTGCTCAGCCGGGTCACACCCTACCGCTGGCGATTGGCCCTGACCATCGCGTGTATGCTCGCGGCCGCCGCCGCCGACCTGGCATTGCCCTACCTCTTCGGGCTCGGCCTCGACGTGGTAAACCCCGACTCGGGCCGGACGTTTGCCGGTCGCACCGGAATGTCTGCCCTGAACCTGTTGGTCATTGTCTTTGTCGTCATCATCGCGCTGCGCTTCGTCACCTATGCGGGGCAGCTCTACCTGACATCCTGGGTCGGGGAGCGACTGGTTTACGATCTCCGCGCCAGCCTCTTCGCGCACCTCCAGCGCCTCAGCATCCGCTACATCGACAAGCGCGGCGTCGGTTCGATCATGTCGCGGGTGCAGAACGACGTCAGCGTCATCAATGAACTGTTCACCGACGGGCTGGTCGGGATCATGATGGATCTCGTCATCCTGGTCGGGATCGTGGGCGTGATGCTGGCGACGAACTGGCGCCTGGCGCTGCTAACGTTCGCCGTCATGCCGCTGCTCATCGGCACGGTTATCTGGTGGCGCCGGCGTGCCATTGCTGCCTACCGCGCGACCCGCATCGCCATCGCCCGGGTGAACGCGAACCTGGCTGAGAGCATCGCCGGCATGCGCGTGGTCCAGGCCTTTGCCCGCGAGCTTCGCAACATGGAGCGGTTTCGCGGGATCAACCAGGAGAACCTGGATGCCAGCCTCTGGGCTGCCCGCCTGTCGGCCATCCTCTTCCCGGTGGTGCAGGTGTCGCAGGCGCTTGCGACGGCGCTCGTGCTCTACGTCGGCGGCCGGATCGTATTAGGAGATTCGGCCTTCACCATTGGCGAGCTGTTTACGTTCGTCGCCTACATTTCCCGCTTCTACGAGCCGATCAGTGACCTCAGCCAGCGCTACAACGTCATGCAGGCCGCGATGGTGGCGGGTGAGCGGATCTTCGATCTGGAGGACGTGCAGCCCGAGGTGGAGGACGCGCCCGACGCCGTCGAACTCCCCCGAGTGCGCGGCGCGATCGACTACGACCACGTCGTCTTCGGCTACGAGTCGACGCCGGTGCTGCATGGCATCGATCTGCACGTGGCGCCGGGCGAGTCGATCGCGCTGGTAGGGGAGACCGGGGCCGGAAAGAGTTCGATGATCAACCTGCTGGCGCGCTTCTACGACGTCTGGGACGGGAGCATCCGCATCGACGGATACGATGTCCGTGACGTCACGCAGCGGTCGCTCCGGTCGCAACTCGGCATCGTGCTTCAGGACACCTTCCTGTTCGATGGTTCCGTCCGAGAGAATATCGCCTACGGGCGCCCGGATGCGACGGACGAGGAGATCGAAGCCGCGGCTCGGGCGGTCGGTGCCCATGACTTCATCGTGCGATTACCCCTCGGTTACGACACACCTGTACATGAGCGCGGCGCCACGCTGTCGGTGGGCCAACGCCAGCTCCTGGCGTTCGCTCGCGCGCTCCTGGCGGATCCGCGCATCATCATTCTCGACGAAGCCACGTCAAGCGTGGACACGACGACGGAGTTGCAGATCCAGCGGGCGTTGCGAACCCTCCTGGAGGGCCGCACCGCGATCATGATCGCGCACCGTCTGTCGACGGTGAAGCAGGCATCGCGGGTGGTGGTCCTGGATCACGGCCGAATCGTCGAGATGGGCAGCCACGCGGAGCTGCTCGAGCGCCGCGGGGCGTACTACAACCTCTACACGATGCAGTTCCGTAGCCAGGAGGCGCACGCCGCCGACTAGTCGCGCGCGGCACGCGCGGGGTCGCACTACGGGAAGAGGAAACCGAGCTGGCGCGGGCGCTGGAGTGCGCTGGCCGCCTCCCAGACGACCGGTCGGTGCCGTGGCATCGGTTGAACGCGCGGACCGCTCGGTCCGGAGCCGAGCCGCTGGACTACTGTCTCCTCGGCCAGCTTCGGCCGGTTGTTGTTCTCCGAGAGGTGCGCCAACCAGATATCCACCGTGGTCGACCCGAGGGTTTCAGCGAGGAAATCGCCGCACTCGGCGTTGCTGAGGTGGCCGTGACCGCTCCGGATGCGGCGCTTCAGTCGGGCGGGGTAGGGGCCGCGCTCGAGCATCTCAATGTCGTAGTTCGCCTCCAGGATGACCAGGTGCGCCTGCGCGATCGGGTCGCGAACCAGGGACGCGGTGCTGCCGAGATCGGTGAAGATCGCCGTTCGCACGGTGCCGTCGTCGACCAGGAACCCAACGGGCTCCGCCGCGTCGTGGGGAACGGCGATCGGGGTGATAGTGAGCGTGCCGATCCGGCAGGAGTATTCAGGCACGAGGCGCTCCCAGCGATCGGTCGCGGCGACGTCGAGCGCGCGCATCGTGCCGCTGGTGGCGAAGATCGGGCATCGCTGGTAGCGCACCAGCCGTGGCAGCGCGCTGATGTGGTCGTGGTGCTCGTGGGAGACCAGGATCGCATCGAGCCCGTCATCCGGGACGCCGGCGGCGGCCAGTCCGGCCCGCAGGCGACGCACCGGGATGCCCGCATCGATCAGCACGCTGGTGCTGCCCGCAGCCCCCTCCGCCTGGATCAGCAGGGCGTTCCCACTGCTGCCGCTCCCGAACGACGTGACTCGCAACGCGTCACTACCCTTCGATGCTGATGCGTGTTGCGTGTTCCGTGCTGCGTGTTGCAGGAGAGCCGAAGACCCGACGCCGGACAACGACCGGTCAGTTCGATGCCTCACACGTCAAATCTCACACCAC
>NZ_JADGHZ010000201.1 GCF_019683595.1 Sphaerobacter sp.
GTGGTGGGGATAGCAGCGGTGGCGATAGCGGCGGCGCCGCGCAGACGCCCGCCGCATCGGGGTCGCCGGCCGCCGGTGCCGGGAAACCAGGCGGAACGCTCCGGGTCGCGATCATCGGCGAGCCGCCTGCGTTCGACCCGACCTTCACCACCGCAACCATCACGCAGAACACGACGGCTCACGTCTTCGAAACCCTCTGGGCGCAGGACAACCAGTTCTCGCCGCAGCCGATGCTGCTGGAGAGCGCCGACATCCAGGAGGAGGGCAAGGTCTTCGTCCTCAACCTCCGCCAGGGGGTCAAGTTCCACAACGGCGAGGAGATGAAGGCCGACGACGTCATTGCCTCGCTGGAGCGCTACGCCAAGCTGTCGGGCCGTGGCAAGACGTTGTTCGCGCGCGTCGAGGGGCTGGACAAGATCGACGACTACACCGTCCGCCTGGCCTTCAACGCGCCGACCGGCATCGCGCCCGTGTTCCTCCAGATGCCCGACGCGATCATCATCCCCAAGTCGATCGCCGATGCCGCACCGGACGGCGAGATGGGCGAGTTCATCGGCACCGGGCCGTTCATGTTGAAGGAGCGCCTGCCCGATCGCTACATCAGCCTGGTGCGCTTCGAGGACTACGCCAAGCGGGACGAGCCGCCGAACAACTTTGCGGGCGGCAAGACGGCCTACTTCGACGAGATCCGCTTCATCCCCGTGTCGGAGCAGGCGGTGCGTTCCGACGGCCTGATCACCGACGAGTTCGACTTCGCCGAGGACCTCAGCAAGGACAACTTCGAAGCGCTCGAGGCCGAGCCGTCGGTCGAGCTGCAGATCACGCTGCCCTACTACTTCTACGGCGCGCACTTCAACAAGTCTGAAGAGAGCATGATGTCCAACCGCGACCTGCGGATGGCGCTGCTGACGGCGATCGACATGGAGCCGGTGGCGCGCGCCGGGTTCGGGGATGAGCGGTTCTGGCGGCTGGGGCCGGAGATCAGCGCGCCCGAGTCGGCCTGGTACACCGACGCCGGCAAGCAGTACTACGACCTGAAGGATCCCGACAAGGCACGGGAGATGCTCCAGGCCGCCGGCTACGACGGCACACCGATCCGCTGGATCGCCACCAAAGAGTACTCCTACAACTACAACATGGGCCTCGTCATGAAGGACCAGATGGAGAAGGCCGGCGCCGTCATCGACTTCCAGGTGATGGACTGGGCCACGCTGGTTAGCCAGCGCAGCCAGAAGGACGCCTGGGACATCTTCATCACCGGCCACCCGAGCTACAACCACCCGATCCTCCAGGTCTTCCTGCCGGAGACCTGGCCGGGCTGGTGGGTGAACTCCCGCAAGGACGAGCTGATGACCGCCATCATCGAGGAGACCGACCCCGCCAAGCAACTGGAGTACATCGCCGAGCTGCAGGAGCTGTGGTGGTCGGAAGCCTGCATGATCAAGGTCTGCGAGGGAGCGACGCTGCGCGGCTATCGCACCCGGTTGAAGGGCTACAACAACCCAACCGACTGGAACTTCTTCAACGCGTGGTTCGAGGAATAGACCAGGACTGAGCGGGAGCCATGACGCGCTACATCATCCGGCGCCTGTTGCTCGCGATCCCGGTCATGCTGCTGGTAGCGGTGACGACCTTCCTGCTGCTGCACATGACCCCGGGCGACCCGGTCTCCGTGCTCCTCGGCCCGGACGCCACGGTCGAGCAGATCGACCAGATGCGGGAGGCGCTGGGGCTCAACGACCCGGTGCATGTCCAGTTGCTGAACTGGTTCCGGAACCTGGCGCACGGTGATCTGGGTGAGAGCATCTTCCTCGACAAGCCGGTCACGGAGGCGATCGCCGAGCGTGCGCAACCGACCCTGCTGTTGACCTTCCTCGCGTCGCTCGTGGCGATCTGCGTCGGGCTCCCGTTCGGCGTGATCTCGGCAGTCCGGCGCGGCTCGACGATCGATATCGGGGCGATGCTCGTGGCCATGGTCGGCATCTCGATGCCGACCTTCTGGCTCGGGCTCAACCTGATCTTCATCTTCGGCGTCAAGCTGCGCTGGCTGCCGGTCCAGGGCTATCAGCCCCTTTCGGAAGGGCTCTGGACGAGCCTGCGCTACCTGATCATGCCGGCGCTGACACTCGGCGCGGCCCAGGGGGCGCTGCTGGCCCGGATGACCCGCTCGATGATGCTCGAGGTGCTGCACGAGGACTACGTGCGGACGGCGCGGGCCAAGGGCGTCAGCGAGCGCCGGGTCATCCTGCGCCATGCGCTCCGCAACGCCTTCATCCCGCTGGTGACGGTGATCGGCCTCACGTTCGCCGTCCTGATCAGCGGGGCGGTGGTGACCGAGCAGGTGTTCGGCATCCCGGGCGCTGGGCAGTTGCTGATCCGCGCCGTTAACCGGCGGGACTTCCCCCTGATCCAGGGGATCGTCCTGATCGTCGCCCTGCTCTACGTCATCATCAACCTGATCGTGGACCTGATCTATGTCTTCCTGGACCCGCGAATCCACTACAGCTAAGGGGAGCCGTGCAGGACATCGGGGGAGCGTGAGGGTGAGGCAACGATGACGGTCGTTGAACGACCGCGAGCGCTCGCGGACCAGATCCGACCCGAGCCGTCATTCGGCAAGCGCGTCGGGCACTACGTGCGGCGGCACCCCGGCGGCGTGCTCGGCTCGATGCTGGTGCTGCTCATCGTGCTCGTCGCCATCTTCGCCAACCAGATCGCGGGACAGGACCCGACCGCACTGAATCCGGCCGAGCGGCTGGCCGGGCCGAGCGCCGCCCACCGCTTCGGCACCGACAACTTTGGACGCGACCTCTTCAGCCGGACGGTGCACGGCACCCGCATCTCGCTCGGCGTCGGCTTCGGCGTGAGCCTCGCCGCGCTGCTTGGGGGGATCATCTTCGGCCTGCTGGCCGGGTACTACCGCCGCCTGGACGCGCCGCTGATGCGCCTGATGGACGCCGTCATGGCCTTCCCCGGCATCATCCTGGCAATCGGGATCGTCGCCGCGACCGGCCAGAGCATCGCCAACGTGATCCTCGCGCTGGGCGTCGTCTACATCCCACGGGTCGCCCGCCTGGTGCGCAGCGTGGTGCTGAGCGTCCGCGAGCAGGCGTTCATTGAGGCGGCCCGCGCGATCGGGGTACGCGACTGGCGCCTACTCGGCCGGCACATCCTGCCGAGCTCCTGGTCCCCGATCATCGTCCAGGGCACCTTCGTCTTCGCCGAAGGGGTGCTGGGCGAGGCGACGTTGAGCTTCCTCGGCGTCGGACCGCCGCCGATCTACCCGAGCTGGGGCACGATCCTGAGCGAGGCGCGCCCGTTCATCCGCGAGGCGCCCTGGATGATGATCCTGCCCGGCATCGCCCTGACTGTGACCGTGCTCAGCCTCAACCTCATGGGCGACGGCCTCCGCGACCTCCTCGACCCCCGCCTCCGCCGGAGGGCGTGAGGGGGTGGAGTACGGGGGTGCCCGGTTCGTACCCCGTCGGATCGGGGCACATTGCGCGAGCCCGGTACGCGGGACGGGTGATGCAAAGGATCCTACGCCGCGGCGCGTGCCCGGGGCTCAAGCCCCGGGCTGACAAGGGAAGCCGGCTCAAGCCGGCTGGAGGTATCAGGCTCAGGTTCCGGCAATACGGTGTTCACCGCCCAGCCCGTGCCCGGGGCTCAAGCCCCGGGCTGAATAGTGGGTAAGCCCACTAAAGGGGCTGCGATGGCAACATCCCGGCGTGTCCGCTTCGGCACCCAGCCGGACCCAGCGTCCACAGCCCCTTCAGTGGGCTTTTCTTATTCAGCCCGGGGCTTGAGCCCCGGGCACGCGCCACGGCGTGGGATCTTTCACGCCGCCCACCCCGGGCACGGGCCGCGGCGCAGGATCCTCACGCCGCCCATCCCACGTTCCGACGGCGGTGCGGTACCAACACCGGCGCGGCTGATGCCGCGCCATACCAAAGCGGCGGTTCAGGCCGCCGCACTCCAAAGAGCCGGTTTCAGCCGGCTTTTCCTTGTCAGCCCGGGGCTTGAGCCCCGGGCACGGACCGCGGCGCCGGACCCGCTCGCCACAGCGCCGCGGCCGCTCCGTGACCCGCACCTCCCGCGCAGCCACGACCGAGGTCGCCTCACCCCACCCAGATCGCAACTCCCCTCTCCCAAAGTTGGGAGAGGGGCCGGGGGTGAGGGCCGCTCCCAGAGACGCCCCCGCCCCGGCTACCTCCCCGCGGCGACGGCGCGGAGGAAGCCGTGGTAGGCGGCGTGGGTCATGATGGCGTCGATGTCGATGGTGCGAGGGCCGTCGCGGCGCAGGTGCACGGTGGCGCGGTCGGCGGGTGTCAGCTCGATCTCCCGCTCTCCGTCGAGAGCCAGGCAGCCGAGACAGCCCTCCAGAGACACCGCTTCGCCGGGGGCGATCCGCCGCCATTCCACGACCCCGACCGGGGCGATGAGGCCGGGCGCGAGCGGGGCGTGGATCACGAGCGGTGCCGTCGCCGGATCGGTCAGGCGGAGGTAGAGCGCCTCCCCAGATCCGCGTGGCAGCGGGTCGACCAGGGCGGCGGTGCCCGAGAGCCCGACCGCGCCGGGCTGGGCGAAGGCGACGATGATCTCGGAGATCGTCTCGGCCCGCCAGAGCGCGCGGGTGCCGATCCAGGGGTCGGTGCTGAGCGCGACATCCACCAATGCCAGCTCCTCGCGCGGCGTCGCGCCGTCGACCCGCACCGTGAGGAGGGTTTCCTGCCGCAGGGCGAGGTCGGGCGGCACCTGGCCGGTGGCGTAGAAGCCGGTCGCCAGCCCGGCGATGGTCGCCTCGCGCACCTGGGGGAAGGCGTTGTTGGTGCCGGTGGAGAGGGCACAGAGGGGTGTGTCGCCGCAGTGTCCGGCGACGATCCGGTGCGTGCCGTCTCCCCCGAGGACGACGATGGCGGAGACGCCCGCGGCGACCATCATCTCGGTCGCCGCGGCACTGTCCTCCGGCCCGTCCTGCAGCGGCAGGTCGAGAACCTCCAGATCCGGGAGGCGGGGCGGCGTGGGGTCGGTCCGGTGTGCGCGGAGGTTGCGCTCCAGGCTGTCGCCCACGCCCGCCGTGGCCGGCATGAGCAGCACGCGCTCGACGCCCGCTGCGCCCAGCCCCACGAGGAGGCGGTAGATCATGCGCCCCTTCTCGGCGTTGTCGAAGACCGACGCGCCGCTGACGAGGCGCCGGATGTCCCGGCCGGAGGCAGGGTTCGCAATGACGCCAACAGTCACCGGCATGGCGTCAGGCATCCACCTCAGCGAGGAAGCGGTCGATCATCCGTGTGACCTCGCCCGCGGCTTCCATCTGAACCGAGTGCCCCTTGCCCTCGATGATCTCCACCCGGGCGTGGGACGGCAGCGCGCTGGCGTGGTCAACCGGAAGGATCTGGTCCTCCTTGCCCCAGATGCCGAGCACCGGGACGTTGAGGCCGGCCAGGGTTGGAGCGAGCACGATCGCCTGCCGCCCGCCGGGGAAGAGCCGGTCCGCTAGCGTGCGCAGGGCCTGGTCCACGCCGTCGATCCGCTTGGAACGCAGCGTGTCCTCCACGAACTGGCGGGTGACGAGCGATTGGTCCGCGAAGAGCATGGTGAGCACGGGGGTCATCTGCCGGCGCGACCCGGCGGCGATGAAGCCCTCGATGAAGTCCCCATTGATCTCGGGACCAAGCCCGGCGCTGGCGATCAGGGTCAGGGAGGCGACGCGCCCCGGGTTGGCGGTGGGGGCGGCCCAGGGCCGGGCCCCCCCCCACGAGTGGCCGCCCACGGGGGGCGCC
>NZ_JADGHZ010000202.1 GCF_019683595.1 Sphaerobacter sp.
GCGCAGCACGCTGCCGTCGGCGTCGCGTCTGGGTTCATAGGCCTCCATGATGATGAGCGTACCCTCCGGGAGCGTGCGCTCCCGCGTGAGCGTCACCAGCGCCTCCGGATTGATGTAGACTCCGCGCTGCGCTCCACCGTCGCGTAGCGGAAGAAGCGCGTGCGGTAGTCCGCCGGCACCGCCAGGAGACCCCCGTCAACAGGTGCCAGGAGTAAGGGCGTGTGCGGTGGAGCCGAGGACGAGGTGGACGGAGTTGGTGCCGGCTCCATGGTGGCGATGGCGGGCCGCTGGCCGCTCGGGATCACGGTGGATTCTCGCCGCGCCGTGACGGATCGGGTTGGTTCGGCCTTCGCGCCCTGTTCCGGTGGCACCCCGAGCCGCGCCGGGTCGGCGCTGCGGCACCCCGGCAGGACCAGCACCGCCCAGGCCAGCACGAGGAGCCACAGGATTCGCTTCCTCATCACAATCGGCTCTTTGGGGCGAGTCTCACGATGTAGGCATGACTGTACCAAACCCGGCGCCGGCTGCTGGTCTGGTACAATGTGGGCTGACCACCGCGAGCAAGCCGGTTCGACGCCGGCGAGAGGAGTGGGGAAACCTGTGGCCGTGCCACCGGTTCGGAGTCACGATGCAGCGAAACGGCCGGCCGCTGTCGTCCTGGCGCTGCTGCTGGCGCTGGCGCTGCTCGCGGCCGGGTGCGAGGAGGTCGATCAGGCGGCGGTGCCGGTCGGCCGGCCAGACGATCCCATCAGCATAACCTCGTCCCCGGCGAGCACCCCTGAGCCAACCGTGCGGGCGCTGTCGATCGTGCCTCCCGAGGCGCCGGTCACCGTCCCCCAAGCAAGCCGGATCTACTTCACCAGCGGCGGCGACCTGTGGCAGATGCCACGGGAAGGCCCGCCCGCGCCGGTCGTCACCGGCCGGGATATCCTCGCGTTCGGCCCCTCGCCGGACGGGGAGCAGGTGGCCGTCATCTTCGCGAGCCAGCCGGAGATGAACGGCAACAGCACGGTCGCCATCATGGCCGCGGACGGCAGCGTCGTGCTGGAGCTGCCTGACCCGGCGCCGGCGGAGAGCCAGGCGCCCGTCCGCGCGATCGCCTGGTCTCCGACGGGGTCGGCAGTCGCTGTGGCCCGGCAGGACGGGTCGCTGACGCTGGTGGACATCGGCGGCACGGTGCAGATCCTCGCCCCACCCCAGCCGGAGAGCCTGCCCGATGACCTGAGCTGGTCGCCGGACGGCACGATGCTCGCCTACCGGGATCCATCGCTCCCGGGGCAGGCAAGCAGCCTGTACGTCGTCTCGGCCGCGACCGGCGAGCGCACTCAATTGGTCGCAGGGGAGACGGACGGTGCCGTGCTGGATCTGATCTGGCTGCCCGGCCGGAAGGCCATCGCATACGTCCGCTCCTCACCCGCGAGCATCGACGGCGGCGGCGACGTGTTCGTGGTCCCGACGACGGGCGGGCCCAGCCAGTTGCTCGTCTCGGCCGGGCGATTCGCTCCGGTGGCAGGCGTGGTGAACCTAGCGGCCGCACCGGACGGTCGCACCCTGGCGATGTCGGTCTACATCCCCGGTACCGACCACCCGCTCTTCCACGGCTTGTGGCTGCTCGACATGTCCACGATGGACCTCACCCAGGTGCCGACGGAGCGGGGCGAGGCAGTGACCGACCTCTGGTGGGCCGACAGCCGGCTCTTCGTCCGGGCGGTGGACGAGTCCCGGCTGGTACGCGCCGGGATCTACACCGGTACCGAGCCGTTCGCCCTCTACGAGGTCGATCCGGCCACGCTCCAGGTCCGTGAGCGCCACCGCGGACCGTAGACCGCCGTCCCCTCTCCCATCAATCGACCCAAGTGGCACACCGGCGGCCGGACTCATGCGATGCGGAGATGCGCGCGCATGAGGACGGAGGAGTCGATGCACGCGCCAACCGGCCGCAACGCCGCCGCCCTGGTGATCGGGACGATTCTGGTGATCGTGGGTATCCTGCTGTTCGTCGCCCAGGTCACGGAGGTCGATGTGTTCGGCCTGCTCTGGCCGCTGTTGGTGATCCTGCCCGGCGTGGTGCTGCTGGCGGCGGCGCTGAGCGGTACCGGAGCGATCGCCGCCCTCATCTTCCCGGGAGCGGTCCTCACGTCCGTCGGGCTGATCGTGCTCTATCAGAGTCTGACCGGGCACTGGGAGAGCTGGGCCTACGCCTGGGCTCTGGTCGTCCCGACGTCGATCGGGATCGCCATGATGATCTACGGCGTCCGCGAGGGGAAGATCCGGACCGGGCGGAGGGGCGTCATGACCGCCGGCATCGGCCTGGTTCTGTTTCTCGTGCTGCTGGTGCTCTTCGAGTTCGTGCTGAACATCTCCGGCCGGTTCAGCGGCGAGGCGGCGGGGATCGCCGGCGGGGCGCTCCTCGTTGTCGCCGGGTTGATCGTGCTCGGGTTGAGCGCGCTCCGGCCGCGGCGACGGGCGCGGTGACCCACGGCTACTCTTGCTCGATCTCCTCGGCGTTGAAGATGCTCCGCGCCGCACGCAGCCGCTGCTCGTCGTCCTGGTCCGCCAGGGGGTTGGATGCAGGTGGCGGCACGGCACCGTTCGCGGGCGGCGGCGTGGGCGTAGGTGCTGCCTCCGTTGGCACCGGGTCAGCCGGCACGAAGTCGCGGACCTCCTCTGGCGCGAGGCAGACGACGCGGTAGGGTCCACCCATATACCGGACGAGCACGTCCTCGACGACGGCGCGGATGCCGTCGTCGTTCAGCTTGTTGCGGTGGAACTCGTAGGGGGAGACCAGGACGACCTCCTCCCCGCGCACGTCCAACGGGTCTACCGAGCTGAGCAGCGCGGCGACGCGGGAGTTAGCCATCTTCACGTCGCGCCGGATCTGCCCCCAGCTCGCGACCAGGCGCTCCAGCGCGGAGCCGGCTGCGGGACGCGGCGTCGGGGCCGGCGTCGGCGCGGGCCGCGGGGTATCGACCGCGCGCACCGGGCGGGGCACGGGTGACGGCTCCCGCACCTGGGGTTGCCGCCGCGCGGGTTCCGGTCGCGGCGACGGCGCAACCGCACGCGCCGGCTCGGCCGGCCGGATCGGCGGCGGCTGCGGCGATTCCGCAGGCGGAGCCGCGGCCGGCGCGGTGCCGACGATCGACTCCACCAGGGCGATCTCCAGCGGCAACTGTGCGTAGGAGCCCTTGTTCAGCGCCCCCTCGATCGAGCTGAAGGTCCGCACTAGCGCGGCCAGCTCCGCCACGGTGAATTGCTCCGCCTGTGCGCGGGCGTCCTCCCCAGCCTCGTCGCTGGTGCCCCCGGCGCGGATCAGAAGCAGCGTGCGCAGGTAGGCCACAAGCTGACGGTTGAGCTGGTGGATGTCCTCACCGCTCTCGGTGGCTTCCCCGATGACGCGCAGTCCGGCACCGGCGTCCTTCCTCGCCAGCGCGTCCACCAGCGCTACCAGCCGATCGCTCCGGCTCATGCCGGTGACACGCCGCACGGCGTCCGCGGTAATCACCTGTTTGCCGTCGACGGTCTCCCCGAAGAGGGCGAGCTGCTCCAGCAGGCCGAGCGCGTCTCGCATGCTGCCGGTGGCCTGACGCGCGATCAGCCGCAGCGCCTCGTCCTCGGCCTCCAGCCCCTCCCGCTCGCAGACCCCGCGCAGGTGCTCGACGACATCGCTGAGCGCGAAGCGCCGGAAGTCGAAGCGCTGGCAGCGCGAAGCGATGGTATCCGGCAGCTTGTCCGGCTCCGTAGTCGCGAGGACGAACTTAACATGCCCCGGCGGCTCTTCCAGCGTCTTGAGGAAGGCATTGAATGCATCACGGGTGAGCTGGTGGGCCTCGTCGATGATGTAGAACTTGACCCGGAGCTGGGTCGGGGCGTACTTGACCTTCTCGCGCAGGTCGCGGATGTCGTCGACGCCGCGGTTCGACGCCGCGTCGATCTCGATGATGTCGACCGCCGTCCCGGCGTTGATGGCCTCGCAGGCCTCGCAGGCGTTGCAGGGACGCGCCTCGGGGTCGGGAGCCAGGCAGTTGACCGCCTTCGCCAGCAACCGGGCGGTGCTGGTCTTCCCCGTGCCGCGCGGCCCGCAGAAGAGGTAGGCGTGGGCGACCCGGTCGAGCACGATGGCGTTGCGCAGCGTGCGGGCGATGTGCTCCTGCCCCACAAACTCGCCCGGCGCGAACGATCGCGGGCGATACTTCCGGTACAATGACTGCGACTGCGCCACCGTCTCGGCGCGACCGCTCGGCTCCTGGGGCATCAATTGATCCTTACGAGCTGGCTCCTGCGCGGCGTCAAGTGTCCGTACGCATTATACCCCGCCGGGCGAGCCGGGTGAAAGACACGGGCATGGCCGGCACCCTGTACCTCGTCGCGACCCCGATCGGCAACCTGGAAGACATCACCCTCCGCGCCCTCCGCATCCTGCGTGAGGTTTCCCTCATCGCCGCCGAGGACACGCGCCACTCCGGCCGCCTGCTCAAGCACTTCGGCATCGAGACGCCGATGGTCAGCTACCACGGCCACAGCGGGCCAGGGCGGGTCGACGAGATCCTGGCGGCGCTGGAAACCGGCGACGTGGCCGTCATCTCCGACGCCGGGATGCCGGGCATCTCCGACCCCGGCTTCGCGCTGGTGCGCGCCGCGGCGGAGCGCGGTATCCGCGTCGAGCCGGTACCGGGACCCTCGGCGGTCATCGCCGCCGTCGCGGCCTCCGGCCTGGTGCCGGGCGGGTTCCTCTTCCTCGGCTTCCCGCCGCGCCGCCCGTCGGAGCGCCGGAAACTCCTCGCGTCGCTGGCCGACCTCCCGTACCCGCTCGTCCTCTACGAGGCACCGCACCGCCTGCGCGCGACGCTGGCGGATCTGGCAGCGGTCCTCGGCAATCGACCGGTCGCCCTCTGCCGCGAGCTCACCAAGGTGCACGAGGAAATCACCCGCACGACCCTGGCCGCCGCGCACGCGACCCTGGAGGAGCGTCCCCCGCGCGGCGAGTACGTCGTGGTCGTCGGCGCACCCGAGCGGGACACCCGTACCGATCCCGACCAGGCCACCGACCTGCTGCGCGACCGGCTCGCGGCAGGCGAGTCACCCAGCGCCGCCGCCCGCGCCGTCGCCCGCGCCACCGGCCTCCCTCGCAGCGACCTCTACCGCCAGGCCCTGGCGCTGCGGGAGGGGCAGGCGAACGACGAGCCGCCCTCGACTGATCAGGATACCGGACAGCGCTGCGTGTAACGGCGTTCAGCGGAGGATCTGCATCCCCGCGACCTGCGCAGTCCTGATGCGCATGAGCTCAAGCACGTGCGGCCGGATCCGCGCAAGGTGGTATGTGCCCGGGGCTGATGGAGTTTGACGAATTACCATGGTACATGTACCGGTCGCCGTCGTCTCGTCTTTGTCATCCTTCGCTCCGCCGGCCGGCGCGGAGCGCCGGGCGGCGGAGCGAAGGATCTCGCATCGGAGCGGCCACGCACCGGAGAGATCCTTCGCTGCGCCGGGAGCGGCTGGCCGCCGCCCCCGGCTCCGCTCAGGATGACACGCGGGGAGCCGCGGGCGGCTGGCGGGTTTACCGGGTTAATTCGTCAAACTCCATAAGCCGCCGGGCTGACAACGGAAAGCCGGCTGAAGCCGGCTGGGGGACAGAACTCACGCCCCGGCGTTGGGTCTCGCCGCCCGGCGTGTGCCCGGCGGCGTTAGCCCCGGGGCACGTGCAAGCGGACCACACCCACGGTCCAACAGCCACCACGGCGATCGATCATTGTCTCTAGGGCACAAG
>NZ_JADGHZ010000035.1 GCF_019683595.1 Sphaerobacter sp.
GTGTCGAGGAGGGTCAGAGCGCGGTCGAGCAGCGCGCGGTGGGCGGGGGCGTTGAGCCAGTGGCTGACACCGGAGGGGTGCGGGAGCGGCAGGACCACGGCGTCGCCGTGGGTGAACGCCTGCCCGACGAGTTCGGCGAGTGGGCGATTGCCGACGAAGTAGGTCGCTGCGAGCCGGCCCAGCGCCAGGATCACCTCCGGCCGCACCAGCGCGATCTCCCCCTCCAGGTGGGGGCGACAGAGCGCGATCTCCCGGGCAGAGGGCGCCCGGTCGCCCTTTCCCGAGCGGCTCGGGCCGGGGAAACACTTCGTCAACGAGGTCAGATAGCAGCGCTCGTGGAGCGCGTCCTCGGGGAAGCCGGCCTGGGCCAGCCAGCGACGCAGCGTCCGCCCACTGGCGCCGGAATAGGGGATCGGGTTCTCCTCCCGGTGCTCCGCCGGGGCCTGACCGACCACCATGATCCGCTGCCCGGCGTGGCCCCGGAAGACCGGCCGCGATTCGCGGATGAACCCGGCGGCGACGCACGCGGTGCAGGCCCGGATGGCCGCCTGGTGCGCCTCCAGGCGCCGCTGCCGTTCGTCGACCGCGATCCGCAGATCCTCCGCGATTCGATGCGCCATCGCCTCCCCTAACCGCTCGTTTCCGCCGCCCATTCTATCGACCGGAGGCCGTGGTATGCTGCCGCCGACCATCGGAGCGCGGCGCGCGATCGACGGTGCAGGGAGGGAGCAGCGGTATGGCGGTGCAGCGAAGCGTGTTGGCGGTGCCGGGCAACAACTGGCGCATGATCGAGAAGGCGATCGCCTCCGACGCCGACGTGATCTTCCTCGACCTGGAGGACGCCGTCGCCCCGGACGCCAAAGCGGCCGGACGGGAGACGGTCATCCGCGCGCTGACCGAGCTCGACTGGGGGCGGAAGCCGCGCGTGTTCCGCATCAACGCACTCGACACCCCCTTCTGCTACCGCGACGTGATCGAGGTGGTGGAGGCAGCGGGGGATCGGCTCCACCGGATCATCGTGCCCAAGGTCAACCGCCCGGAGGACGTGGCCTTCGTCGACACGCTCCTGACCCAGATCGAGGCGAACTGTGGCCTGGACCGGATGATCGGCCTGGAAGTGCAGATCGAGACGGCGGAGGGGGTGCTCAACTGCGCCGAGATCGCCACCGCCAGCCCGCGCATCACCGCGCTCATCTACGGCCCCGGCGACTACAGCGCCTCGGTGCGGATGCCCTCCACCGCGATCGGCACGCTCGACGAGTGGGACGCGGCCTACCCCGGCCACCGCTACCAGTACGTCATGCACCACCTGCTCGTGGCCGCTCGTGCGGCGGGGGTGCTGGTGATCGACGGTCCCTACGCCGACTTCCGCGACCCCGACGGCTGCCGCCGCTCGGCTATGCTCAGCCGGGCGATGGGCTACGACGGCAAGTGGTGCATCCACCCGAACCAGATTGCCATCGTCAACGAGGTCTTCTCACCCACCCCGGACGAGATCGCCTGGGCCACGCGCGTCGTCGAGGCCTACGACGCCGCCACCCGCGAGGGACGCGGCGCCATCGCCATCGACGGCCGGATGATCGACGCCGCCAGCATCCGCATGGCCCAAACCACCCTCGACCTCGCCCGCGCCGCGGGGATGGTGGAGTAAGGTGATCCGGCTTCACGGAGTTTGACGAATTACGTGGGCGTACGCGGTCGGTACAGGCCCGGGAGGTTGGTGCGAGCATCCTCGCGTCGTGGCGCGTGCCCGGGGCTCATGGAGTTTGAAGAATTGTTCGGGAGTACGAGGTCGGCGCGTGCCCGGAGATGAGTGGCGTGAAGGAACCCACGCCGTGGCGCGTGCCCGGGGCTCAAGCCCCGGGCTGACAACGAAAGCCCGCTAAAGCGGGCTGAAGCGGGGCAGAGCGCAGACCCGGACAATACGGTGCCCGCCGCCGCGGCCCGTGCCCGGTGCTCAAGCCCCAGGCTGATATGGGTAAGCCCACTGAAGGGGCTACGCTAGCCACGCCCGGGCGGAGCCGATCCGGCCTCCCGCCGGACGCCGCGTCCTCAGCCGGCTTCAGCCGGCTTTCCTTATCAGCCCGGCGGCTTTAGCCCCGGGCACCTGCCGTGGCGTGGGATCCGTCGCACCACCCGTTTGGGCACGCGCCACGGCGCCGGAACCGGCGCACCTGTGGACATGGAGACGAATGCCTGCTAGGAGCCGGCGCGCCTCACCGCGCCCGGGACAACGCGGCGCGGACCATCCGCAGCTCGAAGTAGGAGTAGCCGTCGCCGAGGTATTCGCGCACGGGCGTCAGGGCACTGGTGCCGAGCTCGGCGAACGCAGCGGCGATGACTCGCCGGCGCTCGGGGGCGACGATCTGGTCGAGGTCGAGATCCTCCCCCATCTCCAGCGCTTCGGCCAGGTGGCCCTCGATGGTCGACACCGCCAGGCCGCGACGCTCGGCGATCTCGGCCACGGTGTAGCCCTGCCGGAACAGCTCCAGGCTCTGCCGCGCGGAGTTCCCCAGGGCACGCGGGCGGCGCGGGGACTGCGCCGGCGCCGGCGGCGACCAGTCAACCGGCTCGGCGCCGGTCTCCCGCACGTAACGCGTGACCTCGTCGACGATCCGCTGGCCGAAATCCTCCACCTTACGGCGACCCAGGCCAGGGATGGCGAGCAGCGCGTCGCGGGTCTGCGGCAGCGCGGCCGCGATCCGGTGCAACGTCCGGTCGAAGAAGATGACGTAGGGCGGCACTTCGCGCTCGACCGCCATCTCCTTGCGAAGGGCCTTGAGCCGCGCCACAAGCTCTGGGTGGGGCACATCCTCCTCGACCGGCTTCGGAGGCGGCGCGGCCGTGCGCGGCGCGGGGAGCACGACCCGCTCCTCCGAGCGGAGCACGGCACGGCCGCGCTCGGTGATCTTCAGGGCGTTGAAGTCGCTGGGATCCTGTCGGAGGTAGCCGCGGGACACAAGCTCCCGCGCGAGGTAGCGCCACTCATCGGCGGGGCGATCCGCGCCGATGCCGTAGGTCGAGAGCTGGTCGTGCCGGTTGCGCAGCACCCGCTCGGCCCGCGAGCCGCGCAGAACCTGGATCACGTAGTCGGCGCCGAAGCGCTGGCGGGTGCGATAGACGCAAGACAGGAACATCTGCGCCGGGATCGTGTAGTCCCGGAGCTCGGGCGGGTCGTCGCAGACATCGCAGCAGGGCACGACCCCGCCGTCGTACGGCTCATCGAAGTACGCCAGCAGCCCGGCGCGCCGGCAGGTAAGCCCCTCGGCCCAGTCCCGCACCCGCCGCAGTTGCTCAAGCGCGACGCGGCGCTCCTGCTCACCCTCGATCTCCTGGATCAGCCGCTCGTAGCGGATGATGTCGCCGCGACTGTAGAAGAGGATGCAGTCGGCCGGCTCGCCGTCGCGCCCGGCTCGTCCGCTCTCCTGGTAGTAGCGCTCCAGGCTGCGTGGCGCGTCGACGTGGATCACGAAGCGCACGTCCGGCTTGTCGATCCCCATCCCGAACGCGACGGTCGCCACCATCACCCGTATCTCATCCCGGCGAAACGCCTCCTGGCGACGGCGGCGCTCGTCGGCATCCAATCCGGCATGGTAGCCGTCGGCCAGGATCCCATCGGCGCGCAGCCGCTCCGCGAGCTCGTCCACCCCCGCGCGGGTGTGGCAGTAGATGATCCCCGACGCCTCCGGGCGGGCGCGGAGGTAGTCGAGTAGCCGGGCGTAGACGTTGTCCTTGGGCCGCACCGCGTAGACGAGATTGGGCCGGTTGTAGCTGCCCTGGAACATCGCGGCCGCGGTCAACCCGAGTTGCGCCACGATATCGGCCTGGACCCGCTTCGTCGCCGTCGCCGTGAACGCCCCGAGGGGCGTCGCGGGGAATCGCTCCCGCAGCGCCCGGAGCTGGCGGTACTCGGGGCGGAAGTCGCGACCCCATTCCGAAATGCAGTGCGCCTCGTCGATGGCGAGGAACGCGAGCCGCGTCTCCTCCAGCAGCCGCAGGAAGGGGGAGGTCATCAGTCGCTCCGGCGCCACATAGAGGAGCTTGACCTCGCCGCGCGCCACGGCGGCCTGACGCCGCCGGATCTCGTCCGGGTCGAGCGCACTGTTGATATACGTCGCGGCCACGCCGAGCGCCGTGAGCTGGTCGACCTGGTCCTTCATCAGCGCGATGAGCGGAGAGACAACGACGGTCATGCCGTCGAGCAGGAGGCTCGGGAGCTGGTAGCAGAGGGACTTGCCGCCGCCCGTGGGCATCAGCACGAAGACATCGCGGCCCTGGAGAATCGCGCGAACGACGTCGAGCTGGAGCGGCCGGAAATCCTCATGCCCGAACGTCGATCGCAGCGCCGCCCGCAGCTCGTCGTCGGTCCACGACCTCTCGCCCGGCACCCGCACCTCCAGACCCGCCCCCGTTGATTACCCACACGTATGCGATACCCTGCATGGTACCAAAGGAGCGCCGGCGCCTTGCCGGCTTGCGCCATCGTGCAGGGATACCGCTGCTCATCCCTGCGGCACACCTCCCCGAGAACATGACCCGTCCCGATGCCGGCACCCACAGGATGTCATCTTGACATACTGGTAGCGCAGCGCGTATCGTCCAGAGTGCGCACGGTGGCGATCCGACATCACGCGTCAGCCGGGCGTAAGGGCGTGGGCAGGTGGACGAGAACAAGACCCTCCAGCGGACCGACACACCCGACAACGGCGACGTGCAGTATCACGAGTACAGCCCGCGAGTCATCGGCGGGCTGATCCTGGCCTACGCGCTGGCGTGGGCTCCCTTCGTGGCAGGTATCAGCCTGCTGGAGGACGTCGGAGTGTTCCTCATGCTCGGCGTCCTCGTGACCACGCTCGTGCTCGACGGGCGCGCGGTCCTTTCCCTGCGCGGACGGATCGGGGGCGGACGCCCGCCGGGATGCCTGGCGATCGGGCTCGCGATTGTCTTCTTTCCGTTCTTGTTCTTCTGGTTGATCCCCTACCTGGCAATCGCCGCACGGGATACGCGCGCCGTCCAGTCGCGTCGGGCGCTCGAGCGCCGGCAGCGCATCGCCGAGCTGGAGGCCAGGCTCGGGTTGCTGCCGGAATCGGCAGACACCTGCCCGACGTGCGGAAAGCCCCTGCAGACAGGGGCGGCATATTGCGCCTACTGCGGGGAACCGGTCACCACGCCCCTGCGCCTCTGCCCGAAGTGCGGCACCCAGACCTTCCCCGACGCGAGTTGGTGCCCCTCCTGCGGCCACCCGCTCCCGCCCATCGAGGCGGGATAGCCTGCCGGCACACGCCCACGACAGAGCGCGCTTGCGCAACGTGAACCAATTGCCACGCGGCACGCCCATCGGAGAAGGACCGGAACCTGCCCCCACCCGGCTGTTCCACAACCGAAGCACCGTGGCACGCGTTTAGTGAGACGTGGCTGTGTCGTGTCCGAACCAACGACGTGGAGGCCGACCATGGACCAGGAGGCGATCATCCAGTACATCACGGACACATTCGCCGGTGTCGACGTCCTCAGACCAAGCGACGGCCCGGGTGCGGGAGACACGTTCATCTACTACGACCCCGATGGCGATCTCGATCGGACGCGTGAGCTCCCGTTCGCCACGATCGTCACCAAGAACTACACCGGTTTCGACGAGTCCTCGCGCCTGGACCGCCCCGGTGTCTTTCGGCTCAACATCGGCGTGAGTCGAGACACCTTTCGTGCGCTCTTCGGGGATCCTCCCAGCGGAGACAAGGCGGCGAGCACCAATTACGACTACGCTGCCCTCGACCGCCTGATGCCCCACCCGATCTACGCATCGCAATGGTGGGTGTGCGTACTCAATCCCAGCCCGGAGACCTTCGAATCCGTCAAACCCCTGCTTGCCGACGCCTATCACAAGGTAGCCGCCCGCCACGCGCGCACCCAGACCCGGCGTGATGAATGAGTGATCAGTACAGGAAACACGTGCCCTGGGGTGAGTGACGGAAAGGTTTCCGCGCCGTGGCATGTGCCCGGGGCTAAAGCCGCCGGGCTGAGAAGGTGAAGCCCACTGAAGGGGCTGGGGATACCGCGCCCGATGGGAGGCCGGACCGGATACGCCTGCGCGTGGTCATCGTAGCCCCTTGAGTGGGCTTACCAAACTATCAGCCCGGCGGCTTTAGCCCCGGGCACGGGCCACGGCGTGGGATCCTCTCATCACCCATCTCCGGGCACGCGCCGGGACGCGGGATCCTTCGCACCACCCAGCCCGTGTCCCGACACCGGCGCGGATCCAACCCCGGCGCGGCTGACGCCGCGCCATACCAAAGCGGCGGCTCAGGCCGCCGCACTCCAAAGCCGGCTTTCCTGGTCAGCCCGGGGGTGAACCCCCGGACACGTGCCACCCGATGAGGACCCTCGCGTCGCCGGTCACGCCACGCGCTCGGAGCGGGCACGCTCGATGAGGTCGGCGAGGTCTTCGAGGAGGTACCGGGCGAAGCGGTCCTGCTGGCCCACGCGCCATTGGGCGATGTTGGCCTTCACAGCGGCGCGGGTCTCCTCGGGCATCCGGTCGACGGTGCGGTTGATGCCAGGCAGGTGGGGGTTCGCGAGCTGAAAGCGCCGCGTCTCCGCCGCGATCTCCTGGGTGGCACGCTCGGGCCGCTCCACCAGCACGCCGAGGACGTTGAGGTCCTGGTCCATGACGATCACGACGGGGATCGCCAGGTACCCGTCCTTGCGCGGGTAGAGGGCGTTGAGGTCACGGTGCTGATCCCGTCGGAGGATGCGGACCTCCACCGTCGGCACCTCGCGCGCGAGCCGGGCGATGACCGGGATGAACTGCGCCGAGTCGCCACACCAGTCCTCAGTCAGGACAAGGATCCGCAGCGGCTCCCGGCCGAAGATCTCGCGATCGGCCGCGGTGATCTCCGTCCGCTCGATATTCTCCAGATACCGCTCGCGGTTCTGCTCCATCCGGGCGATGTAGTCATCGACGCTCACGGCCTGGGGCCAGCGCTCGGCTGCCAGCATGGCTCGCTCCTCAACCTGTGTCGTGCTCACTGGGGATACTCATGGATACCTTCCCCACTAATCAGCAACGCGGCGGCACGCGGCTTATTCCCCGGGACCGCCTCAGCCCATGCGGCGGATCTCCGGAATCACCTCCAGGGCGCAGCGCCGCAGCGTGTCGTAGTGCTCCTCCGGCGGCATCGGGAAGATGAAGTCGGTGAACCCGGCCCGGCGGTACGTCAGCACCGCGTCGCGGAAGTGATCGACCGAGGTGAAGGGGTGGCGCCACATGTAGACCGACAGGCGAACCTCGTCCGGGTTCCGCCCGACGCTCCGCGCCGCCTCGCGGAACCGCTGCACCGCCGCCTCGGCCTCCTCCGGTTCGAGCCGGGTGTTCCAGATGTCGGCGTAGCGCGCGACCAGGCGCAGCATCCGCGGCCGGAACGCGCCGATGACGATCGGGATGTGCGGCTGTTGCAGCGGCTTGGGCTCGAAGGGTGCATTCTCCAGCCGGTAATAGCGGCCGTGGAAGGTCGTGCGCTCCTGGGTCATCAGGCTGCGGATAACCTGAAGCGCTTCGTCGAGCATCTCGATGCGTTCGCTGACCGACGGGAAGTGGAAGGAGTAGGCTTCGTGCTCTCGCTCGAACCAACCGGTGCCGATGCCGAGCTCGACACGGCCGTTGGTCGCGTGGTCGATGGTCACGGCCTGCTTGGCCAGCAGCGCGGGGTTGCGGTAGGTGTTGCCGCTCACCATCACGCCGAACCGCAGCCGGTGCGTCAGCACACCGAGCGCGGCGATGAGGGACCATGCCTCGAGGTACGGCGCCTCCTCATCGTTGGGAGCCAGAAAGTGGTCGACCACCCAGGCGGTATCGAAGCCGAGCGACTCGACCATCTGCCACTGTCGCACAGCCTCCGGAAACGGCACTCGGTTGCCGGTACCGATGCCAAAGCGAAGCGGAAACTCCATCGATCTCCCCCACTCTCCGTCGACGGCCGGCCGCGTCCCGCGACCGTCCCCACGGCTATGGCTCTCCCACGCCCTGCGCGCAGGCGCTCCGGCCGCTGGTTCCACCCATCAGAAAGTCGCACGACCATCAGTGTACATCAATCGTAGGAGCACCCCACCAGGAGTGCCGGCATCATGTCGACCGTCGTGCTCACGATCACCATGCGACCAGGTCGTCGGCCGATGAAGCTCGTGACACGCCGGACAGGGAGCCCGCACGATGCCGGCACTCCCATCAAAGTATTGTCATGACAACCCGACAAGCTCAGGAGTGCGTTATACTCCTCCGCACGTGCACTTGGTGAGGGTTCAACTCGGTTCGGGCGGGAGTCGCGGCGCATATTCTGCGGCTGCGACGGCCCATCGGTGGAGAGACGGGAGAGCGGCATGACGTCACCAGCGACCGTCACGCGGAGGAACAGCAGCCTGCTGCGCTGGGGCATCGTCGTCGCGGCGACCGCCATCCTGGCTGTCGCCTCCGGCGGGCGATTCCTGATCGGCGTGGTCTTCGATCAGGTACGTGAGGGCTTCTCCCTCTCCCACGGCGACCTGGGCCTCATCGTCTCCCTCAGCATCCTGGTGATCGGCGCGACCCAGCCCGCGGTCGGCTGGCTGGTCGACCGGCTGCAGGCACGATTCGTGGCAGCCGGGGGACTGGCCCTGCTGGCGATCGGCCTCGTCATCACCGGGCGGGCGAGCAGCGTCTGGGAGCTGGTCATCGGTTACTGCTTCTTCGTGGCTCTCGGGTTGGCCGCCGTGTCGCCGGTCACCGTGACGCCGCTGGTGGCGAGCTGGTTCGTCAAGCGGCGGGCAACGGCGCTCTCCATCGTGAACGCGGGCGGCTCGGTGGGGCAGTTGGCCATCGTCCCCGGGCTAACGGTGCTGGTCGTCACAGTCGGGTGGCGCGACGCCTACGTGCTCCTGGGCGCCGGGCTGTTCCTGGTCGGTGTGCCACTCATCCTCTGGCTCCTGCGCGAGCGCGAGGGCGAAGCGACAGCCGACATGGCACTGGCGGGCTGCTCGGTGCGGACGGCGCTCGCACACCGGTCGTTCTGGGAGCTGAGCTTCGGCTTCTTCGTCTGCGGCTTCACGATGGCCTGGCTGATGAACTACTTCGTCGACTACGCCCTGGATCAGGGGATCACCCGGGAAACCGCCGGGTTCGGTCTCTCGCTCGTCGGTGGGGCGAGCATCCTCGGCACCCTCATCACCGGCCGGTGGGCCGACCGCCGCGGCAGCGTGGTTCCGCTGTCGGTGGTCTATGCGCTGCGCGGTCTGGGATTCGCCGGGCTGCTGCTGGCCGGAAGCAACGTGCCCCTCGTCCTCGTGGCGCTGGCGGTCACCGGCTTCTCCTGGAGTTCCACCGTGCCGCTGACCTCCGCGCTCTGCGCCGATATCTACGGCCGGCGCGCGCTCGGCACGATCTTCGGGCTCATGTTCGCGATCATGCCCATCGGCTCGGCCGTCGGCTCGGCGCTGGCCGGGGAACTGCGCGACCTGACGGGGAACTACACCGTCTCGCTGCTGGCAAACGTCGCCGCCGGACTCCTCGCGGCCGCGATCGTCATGCTCGTCCGGGCACGGCCGATCTTCGCCCGCGCCGAGGCACCTGCCGCCGAGCAGCCGGCCCCGGTGATCGCTGACTGAGCGGTGCCGGCTCGCACCGAGAGGAGGAGTCCGTGATCACCGGTGTCGGCAGCATCCCTGTCCCGGTCACCGACCTCGACCGCGCCCTCCGTTTCTACCGGGACACGCTCGGTTTTGCCGTGCGGGAGGACCGGCGGATGCCGGACGGCACCCGCCGGGTGGCACTGGCGCCGGGGCATGCGGAACCCGACGTGACGCTGACCCTGACCCAGGAGACGGGCGATCACTCTCCCATCGCCGGGGTAGCATTCCTCACCAACGACATCCACCGCACGTACGCGGCGCTGCACGAGCGCGGCGTCGTGTTCGTCGACGAGCCGTGCATGCAGGACTGGGGCGATTGGGAAGTGGAGTTCCAGGATCCCGACGGCAACCGCTTCCGCCTCGTCCAGCGCGCCCGTCGCTCCCACTAACACCCACGTCCCGGCCAGACGACCAGCGTGCGTCGCTCCCCTCTCCCACCGTTGGGAGAGGGGCTGGGGGTGAGGGCCGCTCGCGCGGCCCCGGCCACCGCGCTGCCGTTGCAGGAATACGCCAACCGGCATGGTCGTTGCGGGGTGATGAAGGGCACGATTGGCCCGCCCGCGCGATTCTGAGGAGTGCATCAGTGACCGATCGTCTCCCCCCGCAGTTCGGCCTCAACATCCACCCCGGCATCGAGGATCCCGATGAGCCGTTTCGCCGCGCCCGCATCGCCGACGCGACCGGGATCGACCTGATCACCATTCAGGACCACCCCTACATGGCGACCCACTACGACACCTGGACGCTGCTGACGGCGCTGGCGTGCGCCACGACGCGGGTCCGGCTCGGGACCAACGTCTCGCCCCTGCCGCTCCGGCCGCCCGTAATGCTGGCCAAGGCGGCGGCCTCGCTCGACATGTTGAGCGGGGGGCGGGTCGAACTCGGGATCGGTACCGGAGGCTACCCGGTCGGGTTGCGGGCCTTCGGCGCGGAGGTGCCGGCGGAGCGCGCCGAGATCGTCGCGGCGTTCGAGGAGGGGATCCGCGTCATCCGCGGGCTCTGGAGCAGCGAGCGCGGGTTCACGTTCGACGGCGAGCACTACCGCACGCGGGGCGCACGCTTCGGCCCACGCCCGACACGACCGATCCCGATCTGGGTGGGCGCCGCCCGGCCGCGGATGCTGCGCCTTGCCGGCCGCCTGGCGGACGGGATCCTGGTCACCAACACCTTCGCGTCCGTGGAGGATCTGCCGCGGATCAACCGCTGGGTAGACGAAGGTGCGGCCGAGGCCGGCCGTCCACCCGAGTCGATCCGCCGGGGTTACAACGTCATGGGCGCGATTGACCTGGCCGACCGCCCGAACCGCTCGGACGAGATCCAGGCCAACACACTCGTGTTCCCCGCCGCCGGCTGGGTTGAGTATCTCATCCGGCTGGGCCGCGAGTACCGAATCGACACGTTCATCTTCTGGCCGCTGGGCGAGCACCAGGTCGAGCAAGCCGCCGTCTTCGCCGCCGAGGTCGTACCACCCGTCCGCGCCGCCTTGTCGAGCGGCGGGGTCGAATGACATGGATGTACGCACTCGGCCCGTGCCCGGGGCGAAAGCCGGGCAGCGGGGTCCATCATACCGAGGCGCCGGTCCTGCATCGCCCGAGCCGGCTTCAGCCGGCTTTCCGTTGTCAGCCCGGCAGTTCTAGCGCCGGGCAGCACGGGCCGACCAGCGGACACCCGCATAATTCGTCAAAAGCCATAACCCCCGGGCACGGAACGCGCCGTGAGAACCTTTCGACCACCCGCGCCGAGCACGGGCTACGGCGTGGGTACCGCCGCATGTCGTGGCGCCGTCACTCCGGCGCGCGGAGGAGGGTGAAGGGGAACGACTCGCCGGAGGCGAAGCGGTCCTCACGCGGGCCGCGGATCACATGAACCTGGCCCGCGCCAAGCACCTCGACCCGCTCGGTCGCGGGGTCGAGGATGCAGGCCGTGTGCTCGTCGATCGCCAGGATGGTCGTCTCCGGGGGCAGCAGTCGACGCAGGTAGCGGAAACGCTCGGCGCCCACGAAGCAGTGGCTCGTGTCCAGGTCACGGCCACCCTCGGCGTTATTCCAGTGCGGCACCACGGTCAGGTTGAAGCCGAGGCGGCCGAAGAGGTCCAGCCCCGGCACCCAGTGGAGGTCCTCGCCCGCTTTGTAGATCTCGTACACCGGCAGCGCGTAACGCCCGGAGGCGATGGCTGCGGCGCTGGCGAAGGAGAGGACTGCCCCCTCGGCCGCGCGGCGCTGCATCAGCGCCAGCGTGCGCGTGCCCGCGAGGTGTCGCGCGGCGTAGGTCGGGCTGCCCGGCCCGGCGAATATGTACGCGGCCCACTCCAGCGGCGCCACGATTTCCGGCGCATCGGGGTCGTACACGCCACCCTTGCGGCGGGCAGCGACGATACGCACCTCGGGCCGGAACCCGCTCAGGTTGTGGCAGAAGAACGCCCGGAGCTTGGCCGTGACGGTCGCGACGTTCGGCTGGAACCCGGCGGGGGTCTCGACGATGGCGACGCGGACGGGGACTTCCAGGCGCTCGAAGACGCGTGCATGGACCTGTCGGCCATGCTTCGAGGTCTCGCCGGAGCCGAAGAGGACGATTGGGCCGTGGGGCATCGACGGTGCCTCCTGGGTAAGGATGTCGAGTTGGCCGGTCCCCGGACGATACGTCTACGATACTATATGCGCGGCGAACGGAATCGGATGGGATGGCGAACGCGATGTCGCCCGACGGACGGGTGCGCTGCAGGTGGGCCGCGGGGGACAGCCTGCTGGCACGTTACCACGACCTGGAGTGGGGCGTCCCGCCGGGGGACGATGACGCACACTTCGAGGCGCTGACCTTGGAGATCTTCCAGGCCGGACTCTCCTGGCGCACCGTGCTGTACAAGCGGGAGGGGTTCCGCCGCGCCTTCGCCGGCTTCAGCATCCCTGCGGTCGCGGCGTTCACGTCGGACGACGTGGACCGCCTGCTCCTGGATCCGAGCATCGTGCGGCACCGGGCCAAGATCGAAGCGACGGTGCACAACGCTCGTGCGCTCTTGGCGCTGCAAGAGGAGGCGGGATCCTTCGTCGACTGGCTCGCCGGTCAGCCGGCCGATCCGGACGCCATCCACGCCGCGCTCCGCCCACGCCTCGCCTTCTTCGGCCGGACCACCTGCGTCAGTTTTCTGGAAGCAATTGGGAAGATCCCTCCTGTCCACGACCCGGAGTGCTGGCGCGCCGGGTGACTCGGAGCGACGGTGCCAGCGGGACGTGCGTCACTTCCCGATCGACTGATGGCCCACGCTCGTCGGTACGTCTGAACCTAGTTCCCGCGAATCACCTTCCATAACATCGAATCACGGGAGAGCTCCAGGCTCCTGGCGCATCTGGGAGGGATTCCTTGCGCGGTTCGCGTCACTGTCACCATCACCACCACCGCGGCCAGGCGCTGGTTGAACTCGCGCTCATCCTGCCGCTCCTGTGTGTGATGCTGCTCGGCGCGGCGGACTTCGCACGCGCGCTGTCGGTCTACATCGCGCTGGGCAACGTCGCCCGGGAGGGCGCGCACTACGGGTCGCTGAGCCCGGCCAATGCCCAGGACCTTGCCGGCATCCGTACCGCCGCGCTCCAGGAGGCGGATAACGCCATCTTCGGCGTGACGCCGACCATCACCGCGCAGGTGGGCAACGAGGCGTTCCGCGACCCGTCGAACAGGCCGTTCCAGTACATCCGCGTCGAGGCGCGCTACCAGTTCCGCCCCCTCTTCCCGTTCCCGCCGTTCCGGAGCTTCACGATGTCCCGCGTCGTGCAGATGCGGATCCTGCCGGGGTACTGACGATGCAACGGCAGAGGAGGCGACAGCACAGCGCCGGGCAGGGCATGGTCGAGTTCGCGATCTCCTCCCTGCTCTTCTTCACGCTCATCTTCGGCGTTATCGAGATGGGCTGGCTGCTCTTCACCTACCACCAGGTGACCTCCGCCGCCCGCGAGGGGACACGCTACGCATCCGTGCACGGCACCATGTCGCAGGGGCTGAGGAACCCGGCCGAGATCGCCGCCTACACGATTGACCCGGCAGCGGTGAAAACGGCCGTCCTGAAGAAGGTCACCCTGAGCGATCCGGATGCACTCTCCGTCACCGTCGTCCGCCCGGACGGCGACCTCCAACCCAGGCACCGGGTCAGGGTAGAGGTGTCGTACCCGTATCGGCCGCTCGTCGGGTTCATCCTTCCCGTCCCCACGCTGACGCTCCGCGCCAGCTCCACCATGATCGTGCACTACTGAAGGGGGAGCCGATGCCGACCACGCGCCGTCACACCGCACACCGGGGGCAGATCCTGGTGATCTTCGCCGCCGCCACGGTGCTCCTGATCGCCTTCCTGGCCGCGGCCGTCGATGTCGGTTACCTGCTGTCCCAGCGCCGGGGTGTGCAAAACGCCGCCGATGCCGCCGCGCTGGCGGTCGCCGACGCGGTCTACTCCGGCGTGACCAACACCGCCACGCTGGAGCAGATCGCGGTCTATTACGTCGAGCAGAACGGCTACGACGCCACCCCGGAGATCACCTTCAGCCCGGACATGAAGCGGGTGCGCGTCACCGTGAACGCCGAGGTTCCCAAGTTCTTCGTCGGCCTGGTCTATCCCGGTGACTGGCAGGTGGGCGCGTACGCGGTCGCATCGCTTGAGCCGATACCCTTCGACGCCGCCCTGCTGGCCCTGAACCCGTCCACCGGCGGCATCAAGACCAGCGGCAGCACCGGGATCGAAGTCACCGGCGGCAGCGTGATGTCGAACTACACGATTGAGACGTCCGGCTCGACCGTGATCATCGCCGACCAGCAAGTGAACGCGAACGATGGCTTCCACGAGTCGGGAGCCAGCACGATCAGAGGCGGCATGGGGACGAACCCCTACGCGCCGGAGGTGCCGGACCCGCTCAAGGACAAGATCCAGCCACCGACGCTGCCGCCGTTCCCGAGCAACCCGGTAACGAACGTCAGCGGGAGCCCCCAGCAGTGCATGGAGTACCCGCAACCGTGGGGCGCGAATATCTACACCGTCCCGGCGGGGACCTACTCCGGCGGTGGGGGTGGCTGCCTCACCATCCAGAACGTGCAGAGCGGGAACACGCTCCGGTTGTCATACGGGAACTACCGGTTCACCAACGGGGCCGGGATCTCCATCGGCGGTGGCAACGACGGGCCGATCGTGCTGGAGGGCGGGAACTATACGTTCAACGGCGGCCCTGGGATCAGCGTCGGCGGCAGCACACCGAACTTCCGGATGGAGCGGGGAAACTACGCGTTCCTCAACGGTGCCCGCCTCAGCATCGGCGGCAGCGCCAACGGCAACGTGCTCGGCGGCGGCGTCTTCTACTTCAGCGGCGCGGGAAGCGGCATCCTTCCCGGCGGCAGCAACAGCGTCACCCTCAACCCCGGCACCTACATCTTCGATGGGGGCGAGGGCATGGTCTTCAGCGGCAGCTCGCACCTGACCTTCAACGCGGGTAACTACGAGTTCTGGTTCCGCAACGGCGCGAACCTCAGCTTCTCGGGCAGCTCGACGATCAGGCTGAACGGCGATGTCTACGTCAAGATGTACTTCTACGACGGCTCAAGCCTGCTCACGAGCGGCAGCACCCACTTCAACCTCCCCAGCGGGGAGTACTACTTCGGCGGTAACCCCCCGAAGGACAGTTGCAAGCTGCAGAACTCGGGTAGCACCTGGATCGGCGGACAGAATATCTTCCTCTTCTTCGGCCCGGGGTGCTACCTCCATACGTCGGGCAGCGCCGCCTTCGCGTTCACCGCGCCGACGACCACCATCTACCCTGGCTACCATCCAGGCGTCTTCATGTACGCCCACCCGGACAACACCGAGACGTTCCAGTGGAACGGCACGACCTCGATGCTGAGCGAAGGGGCCGTCTACCTGCCCTCGGCGAAGCTCACCATGGGCGGGGCGAGCAACGGCAAGGTGCTGCGCGGGCAGATCATCGTCGATTCGATGCAGACCGGCGGCAGCACACGCCTCGGCCTCGAGTACCAGCAATACGTGGACACGTCCATCCCGGCAGTCTTCCTCATCGAATGACGGCGAGCCGCACCAGCTCTCCGTCATCTTCCTGAACCCTCGCCGGTCGCCCGACCACGATCCGCCCAATCCGCCTCCACCGTCCCGGCTATACTTGGGCCGGACGGCGGGAGAGGAGCGTACGCGCCGTGGTAGAGGCACCGGCATCCATCCTGGCCGGGCGGTTTCGCTTGATCCGCGTGGTGGGGAGCGGCGGCTTCGGCACCGTGTGGCTCGCCACCGAGCGGGGCGAGCGGCGCGTCGCGGTGAAGATCCTCAACCGGGAGCACGCCGCCGACCCGGAGCTGGTGGCCCGCTTCGAACGCGAGGCCCAACTCGGCGGCAATATCGATCACCCCAACGTGGTCCGCGTGCTCGGCCACGGCCGCCACGACGGCCGGCCCTTCATGGCGATGGAATGGGTGGAGGGCCAGACTCTGCGCCGGATCCTCGACCGCCGCGGCCCGCTGCCGCCGCACGAGGCGGCCACCATCGCCCGGCAGGTACTGGCCGGTCTGGCCGAGATCCACCGCCGCGGCGTCCTCCTGCTCGACATCAAGCCGGGAAACATCATGATCGGCGGGACCGGTCCGACCGCCAAGATCGTGGACTTCGGCGCCGCCTGCCGCCTGGGCGAGCCCTACCTGTTCCGCGGAGACCAGGCGCTGGGTACCCCCGCCTACATGGCACCCGAGCAACGCGCGGGCGAAGCCGTCGGCCCGGAGACGGACCTCTACGCCGTCGGGGTAGTCCTCTTCGAGATGCTGACCGGCCGCCTGCCGCGCGACGCGGATGACGAGCCGGGACCGGCCGTCCCACCGGACCTTGCCGCCGTGGTGCGCCGCGCGCTGGCCGGCGACCCGACCCAGCGGTTCCGCTCGGCTGCGGCTATGGCCCGGGCCATCGAGCAGGCGGTCCTTCCCCCGGCACCGATCGAGGACACGGACGAGCGCCCCGTCGTCCACCGCCCGGCGATGCAGCTCCGCCGCGCCCCGTCCCGCTGGCTGGAAGACCTGGACACCGAACTGGCCAGCGCGCTGCGCAGCGTCGAGCGCCTCAGTGAGGGATTCGACCGCATCGCCGGCATTATCGGCGGCTGGGCCGGCCTGGCCGCCGCCATCGTCATCGTGCTCCTCCTGCTGGTGCTCATCCAGCGCGGCGTCGTCGGCGCCGGGCCGTGAGGCCCGGCGGGTCTGGCGAGCAGCGGCCGCGGTCCGGTGTTCATGGGCCAGTCAGATTCGTGGAGTGACGCGCTCGGTGCGTGCCCGGAGCGAGTGGTGCGACGGATCTCGCGCCGTGGCGCGTGCCCGGGGCTCAAGCCCCGGGCTGACAAGGAAAGCCGGCTGGGGAAATCGGGCTCAGGCCCCAGCAATACGGTGTTTACTACCCTGCCCGCGCCCGGGACTAACTAATGGAACCCGGCGCAGCGAAGGATCTCCGCGCTGCTTGGCTGATCCGACGTGAGATCCTTCGCTTCGCCGCCCGGCGCGGAGGCGCCGGGCGGCGCAGCGAAGGATGACATGTGCATGGGAACGGCTTGCTGACGGGTAGACCAGGCTAATTCGTCAAACACCATGAGCGCTGGGCACACACCGACCGGCCGACACCCACTTGATTCGTCAAACGCTATGACCCCAGGCACCAACCACCGCACAGAGAGCCAATCAGCACATCCCAGCCTACTTAGGAGTGGAAAGGGCGAGCCTACTCCTCTTCCTCGGCGAGGCGTGCGGTGTAGGTCTTGCCCAGCCCGGCGTACTGGTCGGCGGCGATGTGGTGGAGTAGCGGGGAGTCGGCGTCGATCAGCCAGCGGTCGGAGAAGAGTTCGTCGAGGGCGGAGACCGCGAGCACCTCACCGATGAAGAGGTCGTGGTCGGCAAGGGTCAGGCGCTCGACCAGCCCGCACTCAATGTGCGCCACGCACTCGTCGACCAGCGGCGCCTCGACCTCGGCCGCGTCCGTGGGCGTCAGGCCCGCCCTGAGGAACTTGTCCCCATCGCGCCCGGATTCGATGCCGCAGCGGTGGACGGCGTTGAGCAGGTCGATCGTCGGGACGCTGAGGGCGAACGCCTCGCTGCGGCTGATGAACTCGTGGGTGAGCCGGCTCGGGTGGATGGCGACGCCGATTCGGGGCGGGTCGAATCCCAGCGGCAGCAGCCAGCCGGCGGTCATGACGTTGTGCTGAGCGCGGTAGAGCGAGGTGACCAACACCAGCGGCCCCGGCTCCAGGATACGTGCCGCCAGCCGCGGCTCCAGCGCGCGCTTCTCTGCCACCGTCTCACCCTCCCTCCCCATTCGACTGTCAGGAGCGCCGCTAGCGCGGCACGCGCTCGATGCCCTCGGTGTCCGGCACCCGCTCCCAGACCTGGCCGTCGCGACCAACCGGCAGCAGCGACCGGTAGAGCCGGTAGTATCGCTCGGCGATCGCCCGCTGGGTGAAGTGGTCCAGCACCCGCTGGCGCGCGCGACGGCCCAGCGCCAGGCGCTTCTCCTCGTTGCTCAGGAGGTCGTCGAGCGCCGCCGCCAGCGCCGCTGCGTCCCCCTCCGGCACGACCACGCCGGCGTCGCCGATCGTGCCGGGGATTTCGCCGGAGTTCGAGCCGACCACCGGCACCTGGCACGCCATCGCCTCGATGATGACGCGGCCGAACTGCTCCTTCCAGTTCCGGCGCGTGCGGGACGGGATCACCAGCACATCGAGTTCTGCCAGCACCTGGGGCATGTCGGCCGCCGGGACGGCGCCGCGGAACAGCACGCGGTCGCGCACGCCCAGCGCCCCCGCCTGCATCTCCAGGCGGGTCCGCTCGGTGCCGCTGCCGATGATATGGAGCTGCGCGCGGTTGTGCAGCCGGGCGAAGGCCTCGATCAGCACGTCGACGCCCTTCTCCGGCACCAGCCGGCCGGCGTAGCCGATCTGCGGCAGGTCACGAGGGCGCGGGTCCGGCCGCGGCTGGAACAGATCCGGGTCGACGCCGAACTGCGGGATGACCTCGAGTCGTCCGCGATACCCCTTGCGGCGCAATACCTCCGCGGCGTCGTTGATGCCTGCCACCGCCGCGGCGGCCAGGCGGTAGTTGGCCAGCTCGAAGAGGCGGAATGGCGGCGGGTAGCGGCGGTAAAGGTTCTGCCAGGTGAAGAAGACCACGCGCGCGCCGACCGAGCGGCCGAGCAGCGTGGCGTGGAAGGTCACCGTGTTGTACGGCTCCTCGTCGACGTGGAAGATGTCGGGGCGGAAGTCGCGCACGATCCGGCCGAGACGGGGGTAGAAATGGATGTGGTGCCGGCCGTTGAAGACCATCGGCAGCTCGACCAGGCGGTAGCCCTCGGTGTAGCGGCGCTCCAGGCGCAGGACGCCGACCCGCTCCTCGTGCCAGTAGGGCGGCACCACCGCCATGAGCTCCACGCCGGGGAGCCGGGCCAACTCTTCCAGCTTCTTCTGGTAGACGCCGGTCACCAGCGCCTTCGACAGCATGAGGATCTTCACCGTGGCCATCCTCTAGGCGAGAGCCGGCGTCGCGCTCGCCAGCACCGATCGGTAGACGGCTCGGGTCAGCTCAGCCGTTCGCTGCCATGAGAACGTCTCAGCCTGCTCCAGGGCGCGCCGCGCGAGGCTGCGGCGCAGGCGCTCGTCTCGCATGACCGACACCATCGCCGCCGCCAGCCGCTCCGGCGTCGGGTCGACCAGCAGCCCGCCCTGGCCGACCACCTCGGGCAGGCTGGAACGATTCGCCGCGATCACCGGCGTGCCGCAGGCCATCGCCTCCAGCGGCGACAGGCCAAATCCCTCATAGAGGGACGGGAAGACGTAGAGATCGGCCAGGTTGTAGAGCGCGACTTTCTCCTCGTCGGTGATCGATCCGGTCAGGACGACCCGCTCCTCGACACCGAGCCGGCGAATCACCGGCTCCAGCGGCGGGTAGAGCCGCTGGTTCCCGGAGTGCGCCCGCCCGGCGATGACCAGGCGCGTCTCCGGCGGCAACTCGGGCAGGGCCTGGGCAAAGGCCTCGATCAGCACGGGGACGTTCTTCCGCGCATCAAGCCCACCCACATTGAAGATCACCGGCCCCGGCAGGCCGTAACGAGCGCGTAGCGCGGCCGCCGTCTCCGGGTCGTCGCTCGGGCGAATCGCCGGGTCAACCGCGAGCGGGATGACGTGGATCCGCTCCGACGGGATCCCGAGCCAGGCGGTGATGTCGCGCCGCGAGCAGTCGGAGTCGGTGATGATGGCATCGGCGCGGCGCGCGACGGCACTGACCAGCCGGAGATACAGGCGCATCAGACGGCCCCCGCCGTACTCGGGGAAGATGAACGGGATGACATCGTGCACGGTGATCACCAGTGGAAGCCGGGTAAATCGCGGACCGGCGAAGTAGGGGACGTGTAGCAGCCGCGCCCCGGCCTGCCGCGCGCCGCGCACCAACCCGCGCTGCTCCCACCAGAGTTTCTCGACCTTGTCATGCCGCATCCACGACGGAATCGGCACGCGGATCGTGTCGGTCGCTCCCGCAGCGTCACCACCGAGCAGCGGGTCGACCGGCATCGGCCGATCCGGCCGGATCAGCACCGTAGTCGGCTCATCCGCAGTCGCGGCGAGCGCCTGCCACAAGTGCAAGGAATATTGACCACTTCCTGTGGTAGGCTGTTGGAGAAACCGGCCGTCGAGGGCCACCCGGCAGTGCGCGACGTCCATGTCGGGTCGGATTATACCAGAGCCTTCCGCGGCCGAAAGCGCCCGCGGAGCCGGGCTACTGGCCACGCTGGTGGTGGAATAGTTGGCCGTCCACCGCACGTTCTCATACCTAGACCCACGCGCTGGTGGGCACCCTGTGACGGAGGAGTTTCGCGCATGTCTAAGCCCGTAACGGTCAGCGATGCCACGTTCGATCAGGAAGTACTCAAGTCCGACGTGCCCGTCCTGGTCGACTTCTGGGCCGTGTGGTGCGGACCGTGCCGCATGGTTGCACCGATCCTCGACGAAATCGCCGAAGAGAAGGCCGGCTCGCTGAAGATCGCCAAGGTCAACGTCGATGAGAACGCGCGCGTGGCCGCCCAGTTGGGCATTACCAGCATCCCGACGCTGATCCTGTACAAGGACGGTCAGCCGGTCGAGCGGATCGTCGGCGCCCAACCGAAGCAGCGCCTGCTGCAGCAGATCGAAAAGCACCTGAGCTAGCCGGATTCCCGGCAAACCAGCAGGACCACAGGCGGTGGGCCGCCGAGCCCGCCGCCTCGGCTTGGCCTACCCGCGTTCCTGATCCAGCGGCTAGGCGCCAGCGGGGCGAGCCGTGCGCAGGACCGTGGCGAACCCCTCGGCATTCGGCACGCCGCTGCGCAGCGTCGCCTCAATCGCCGCATCCACGTCGTACGCCACCCGGCGGAACTCGACCGACCAGCCGTCAACCCCGCTGGTGAAGACGGCGTAGCCCGCGCGCTGGTCCCCATCGAACGGCAGGCCGACCGTGCCGACCGCCGCGATGAGCCGGCCGTCGAGACGCCGCTGGTACTGGACATGGATGTGCCCATAGCCGACCGCGGCGGTCCCGGCGGCATCCAGCACCCGCGCGACGAGTTCCTCCGGCGCGTCCGGCGACAGCACATCGTGGCTGCTCCAGGGCGTCGCGTGGACCACGGTGAGGGCTTCGCCGCGCTCGTCGGGGACCGTCAACGAGAGCGGGAGGCCGGCCAGGTACTCCACCTGCTCGGCCGTGAGGCGATCAGCCACCCAGCGGTCGATCGCGGTCTGGGCCGGCCCGTGCCGCTGGGCCTCCGTCGCGCCCGACGGTCGCGCACCATCGGTCGCCACCTCGACGATGAACTCGTCCGTGTTGCCACGCACCGCGCGGTAGCCGCGCTCGCGGATGCGTTCCACACACTCGGCCGGGAACGGCCCGCCGAAGGCGAAGTCGCCCGCCATGATGACCTCATCGAACGGCCCGGTCGCGTCGATGTCGGCCAGCACGGCATCGAGCGCGTACAGGTTGCCGTGGGTATCCGAGATCACCGCCACCCGCATGGTGTACCTCCGTGTTGCATGTTGCGTCATACGTCAAGCGTCACTCGTCACCCGTACTGCGTATCTCTCCCCTCTCCCCTGGTGGTCTCCGTCCGAGAGGGGCCGGGGGTGAGGGGGACGGATGACGCATGACGTATGATGCCGCTCATCGCGTCCCGACCGCACGCCGCACGGCCGAGGCGCGGGCCGCGGACTCGACGGTGTCGTCGAGCGGGGACAGGGTGACGTCCCCGTAGCGGCGGCGCAGCGCCGCGGCGATCAGGAAGTCGGCGATCGCCGGGTTCTTCGGCAGGAGCGCGCCGTGCAGGTAGCAGCCGATGGCGTTCCGGTGACGGCAGCCCTCGGTGCCGTCCTCCCCGTTGTTCCCCCGGCCGACGCGCACGCGGCCGAGCGGCCGCGCTCCCGGGCCGAGATAGGTCCGGCCGCTGTGGTTCTCGAAACCCACCACCTCGCCGAACTCGTCACTATCGACCACGATGTTGCCGATGAAGCGCTCGTGCCCGGCGATAGTCCAGGCATCGAACAGGCCGATCCCCGGCAACTCCGGCCCGTCGTGCGGCCGGTAGAACCGGCCGAGGAGCTGGTACCCGCCGCAGACGGCCAGGAGCGGGGCGCCCGCCTCGACCTCGGCCCGCAACACCTCGCCCTTCGGCCCGCTGATATCGGCCGCGACGGCCACCTGCTCCCGGTCCT
Source organism: Sphaerobacter sp. (assembly GCF_019683595.1). Classification (GTDB taxonomy): domain Bacteria; phylum Chloroflexota; class Chloroflexia; order Thermomicrobiales; family Thermomicrobiaceae; genus Sphaerobacter. The sequence goes on from NZ_JADGHZ010000035.1 coordinate 22,392, forward strand.
GCCCGCCGCCCCAGAAGAAGAGGTCGTAGCGACCGGCCTCCAGCGGTTCACCCACGCCGAGCGTGACCACTTCGGCCTCAATACCCCGCCAGCGGCAGCGCTGCGCCAGGGCCAGCACGTTGCCGCGGTCGCCGTAGATGTTCATGGTGCTGCCGTAGAGCCAGCAGATCGTGAGCTTCATGGCTGCTCCGTAGGACGTAGTGCGTATCGCGTATTGCGTGTTCCGTGTTGCGTTTGAAACCCGCTGCTGTTGCCTACGCCTCGCGCATTACGCAATACGCATCACGGAACACGCATCACGTACCACGCCTCACTCCTCCCAGAACGCCTGCACCACGCCGCGTGCCGCGAGGAGCTCGCGCAGGCGCAGCATGGCGGTGTAGGTCGGCAGGATGAAGCCGGTGCCGTCAGCCGGGAGGTCGTCCACAAAGGAGTCCAGCGCGTCCGGCAGGTCGCCCAGCGGCACCAGCCGCTCCTCGGGGATCCCGGCGTACTTCAGGCGCAGCGCCATGTCGTCCCCGCGGATTCCGCCGGTGTAGAGCGGCACGGGCACATCCAGCAGCCGCTCGGCGTCGACGTCCCACAGCCAGGAGACGTCGCGCCCATCGGCGTCCAGATCGTTGATCAGGATCAGCGTTGGGGCCGCGCCGCCCATCTCCAACATGCGCAGAACCTCGTTGAAGCCGACCGGGTTCTTGACCAGCACGATCACCAGCTTCCGGCCGCGGTAGGTGACCCGCTCGATCCGCCCGAAGGCGGAACGGAAGCGCGCCAGTCCCTCGGTGACCGCCTCGGGTCGCACGCCGAGAGTGAGCGCAGCGGCGGCGGCAGCCAGCGCGTTGTACGCGTTGTACAGTCCCGGCACCCCGGCGCTGACCGCAATCGGGCCGTCCGCGGTGTGGAGCGTGAGCGCAAGCCCCTCCAGCCCACAGAGCTGCACGTCGCGCGCCGCGACGTCGAGCGCCGGCCGCTGGTAGCCGCAGGCATCACAGGCGTAGTCGCCCAGGTGCGAGAGGAAGAGCCGCTCGTAACGGAGCGGCGCGCCGCAGCGGCGGCAGACGGCGGCGTCGGCCGCGTGCGGCAGGTCGTCGAGCTGGTAGCGGCCGTCGGTCAGACCGAAGGTGCGGCGTGCCGCCGTCAGCCCTTCGGTGAGCGTCGCCAGCGCCGGGTCGTCGGCGTTCACGACGACGGTCGCGTCCGGCGGCAGGGACCGCAACGTCTCGCCCCACCGGGCGGCGATGGTGTCCAGCTCGCCGTAGCGGTCCAGTTGGTCGCGGAAGAGGTTCAGCAGGAGCACCAGGCGCGGGCGGGTACGGCGCACCACCTCGGGGAACGCCGCCTCGTCGGACTCGATCACCGCCACATCGCCGCGCGGACGGCCGGTGACGGTTGACTGCTCGGCGAACGCGGCGGTGATACCGCGCACCAGATTCGAGCCGGAGCGGTTGTGGATCACCCGCCGCCCGGACTGCGTGAGGATGCCGGCCAGCATGCGCGACGTGGTGGTCTTGCCGTTCGTGCCGGCCACCACGACGCAGCCCCCATCGACCTGCCGCGCCAGCTTGTCGAGCACCGCCGGGTCGATCGTGCTGGCGACGACACCGGGTGCGGCGGTCCCGCCGCCTCGACCCAGCCGGCGAATGAGGAACGCGCTTGCCTTCCCGGCCATGACCGCCAGCACGAGTCGCGGGTCCATTTCTGTCCGTCCTTGTGTCATGACGGGCCTACTGCCCGTCGGCGGTGCCGAGGATCACCGTCAGGGTGCTGAGCTGGCTGTAGTCGAGCATCGGGGCAAGGTCGGCGCTGACAGTGTCGGCCTGCACGTTCCGGTGGACCTGCGTCACCCGGCCGATCACCAGCCCCGCCGGGACACGCGCCGTCTGTCCGGAGGTGACCACCAGGTCCCCCTCAGCCACGTCGGCGGCCGGGTCCAGGTAGCGCAGGGTCATGTGACCGCCCGACTGCCAGCGGCCGTAGACGATGCCGTCGGCTCCGCTCCGCTGGATCAGCCCGCCGACCTGATACGAGGAATCGATCGCCAACGTCACCCGGGCGCGATCCGGTGCCACCTCGGTGACCTGGCCGACGAAGAAGTTCGGGCTGACGACGGCCATGCCGACCTGAACGCCGTCGTTGCTCCCCCGGTCGATCACCACGTACTGCCGCGAACCCTCGGGGTCGCGACCGATGACGGTTGCCGGGAGTGTGCGCAACTCGGCGTGCTGCGTCTGGAAGCCGAGCTGTTCGCGGAGCTGCGCCACCTCTTGCTCGAGCTGGCGCAGCCGCACGTTCTCGGCCAGGAGTTGATCGCGCTCGGCGGTGACCGCGGCGAGCTGGCGGGCAAGCTCGGAATCGTCCGTACCGAGGTTGCCGACGGCGCGGCCAAGGCGGTTGAAGCTGTCATTGAGGGGGCCGACGACGTGCTCGGCGCCGGTGCGGATCGGGTCGAGCCGGTTGCGCTGATCGAGCAGGATCAGGCCGCTGCTGGTCACGACGAAGAGCAGGATGAGGATAGCCGTCTGGCGGAGTGTCAGCGACAACATAGGCTGCGTCTCTCGCGGCACACGCGCCGGGAAGGCCCGGCGTGCCCGCTCCCCTCCCTATTCCGCCCGACGGACCGAACCCGAACGCCTACCGGCTCGGCCGGCGCAACTCCTGCCCGCCCGCGAGCGCCCGCTGGTAGAGATGGAGCGCCTCGGCCACGCGGCCGGTCCCCCGCGCCACGCAGGTCAGCGGGTCGTCGGCGCGGTAGACCGGCATCCGCAACTCGGCTTGCAAACGCTTGTCGAGGCCCATCAGCAGCGCCCCGCCGCCCGCCAGCACGATGCCACGCTCCATGATGTCCGCGATCAACTCGGGCGGCGTCTCCTCGACGCAGGTCTTGATCAGGTCGATGATCGTATTGACCGGGCCGGAGATGGCGTCGCGGATCTCAACGCTGCTGACCTCGACCGCCTTCGGCAGGCCGGTAAGCAGGTCGCGCCCGCGCAGCGTGACGCGCCGCTCTTCTTCCAGGGGATAGGCTGAACCGGCAGCGATCTTGGCGTTCTCCGCCGTCCGCTCGCCGATTACCAGGTTGTGGTCTCGTCGGGCAAACTGAATGATCGCGTCGTCGATTTCGTCCCCCGCGACGCGAATCGAGTAGTTGACGACGATGCCACCGAGCGAGATGATCGCGACCTCGGTCGTGCCACCGCCGATGTCGACGATCATGCTGCCGACCGCCTCGTTGATCGGCAGGCCGGCCCCGATGGCGGCCGCCATCGGCTCCTCGATGGTGTACGCCTCGCGCGCACCCGCGCTCAGCGCCGCGTCTTTCGCCGCCCGCGTCGCAACCACGGGGCGGTCTCATATAAA
>NZ_JADGHZ010000203.1 GCF_019683595.1 Sphaerobacter sp.
ACGGAAAGCCGGCTCAAGCCGGCTGGGGTGAGACAGGTTTCATACCCAAGCGTTAGGCTCCACCGCTCGGCGCGTGCCCGGGGCTAATGGAGTTTGACGAATTATCTGGGTGTACGCGGTCGGCCCGTGCCCGGGGCTCAAGCCCCGGGCTGACAAGGAAAAGCCGGCTCAAGCCGGCTGGGATCGCGGTACGGAGCAGACCCCGATGCGCCGGTCCCGCCGCTCGGTCCGTGCCCGGGGCTAATGGAGTTTGACGAAATACCCTGCTCCACCGGAGCCGTCCCCGTTACCCGTTCCCTGTCATCCTGAGCGCAGCGAAGGATCTCGTGCGGGAGCGGCCACGCCACTCCGAGATCCTTCCCTGCGCCGGGCGCGGCTGGCCGCCGCCACCGGCTCCGCTCAGGATGACACAAAGGGAGTCGCGGACGGCTGGCGAGTACGCCAGGTTAATTCGTCAAGGTTCATAAGCCACCGGGCACATGCCACGACGCGGCGACCTGCCCGCCACCCATCCCGGCGACGGTCGGCAGCCGCCCGAGCCGGCGGAGGCGGGCGGGAGACGGCGCGGCTGGTATGCAGGATTAATTCGTCAAACTCCATAAGCCGCCGGGCTGAATAGGGAAAAGCCCACTGAAGGGGCTCCCATGTCCCACACCTCGGCGGATCCGGTCCGGCCTCCCATCGGGCGCGGTATCCCCAGCCCCTTCAGTGGGCTTCGCTTCCTAGCCCGGCGGCTTTAGCCCCGGGCACGGGCCACGGCGTGGGGTCCTTCCCGCCACCCACCCCGGGCACGCGCCACGCCGCGGTAACCATGGCATCACTGCGCCCGGCGCGCGGCTGATGCCGCGCGATACCAAAGCGGCGGCTCAGGCCGCCGCACTCGAAAACATTTCCCAGCCGGCTTCAGCCGGCTTTGGTTGTCAGCCCGGGGCTTGAGCCCCGGGCACGTGCCGCGCGGTGAGCCCCAATGCCGAGGCGTGAGTCCTGACCGACCTCGGCCCGCACATCACCCGGAGCGGGCCAACGCCGTCGCGCTGCCCCCAGTCAATCCGCCGCGACCTGTGCCCCGGCCAGCGCCCGGGCCTCTTCCACGATGCGGTCGACGCTGGGGATCACCGCCGACTCCAACGGCTCGGAGAAGGGGATCGGCACGTCCGGCACCGCCAGCCGGCGGATCGGCGCCTTGAGCGCGTCGAAGGCCCCGGCCTGGATGCGGAAGGCCAGCTCCCCGGTCATGCCGTAGCTCTGGTAGTCCTCGTCCACGATGAGGACCCGGCCGGTCTTGCGCGCCGAGGCGACCAGGGTGTCGGCGTCGAGCGGCACCAGGGTGCGCACGTCGATCACCTCGGCGTCGATGCCGTCCTGGGCCAGGCGCTCGGCCGCCCGCAGGCTGCGCGGGACCATGACGCCCGCCGCCACGATGGTCAGGTCGCTCCCCTCGCGTCGCACGGCCGCCTGCCCGAAGGGGATGGTGTACGGCTCCTCCGGCACCGTCTCCTCCTCCCCCTCGAACGGGAGGAACGGGAGCCCGGTCAGGAGCTTGTGGCCGAAGATCACCACCGGGTTGCGGTCGCGCAGCGCGGTCAGCGTCAGCCCCTTCGCGTCGTAGGCGGTCGAGGGCACGACGACCTTGAAGCCAGGGACGTGGGCGAAGAGGCCGTAGAGGACCTGCGAGTGCTGCGCGGCGTCGCCGTAGCCGCCGCCGATGGCGGTGAGGACCGTCACCGGCATGGCGAACTGGCCGCCCGACATGTAGTGGTTCTTCGCCATGTGGTTGTACATCTGGTCGAAGCCGGCGCCGAGGAAGTCGACGAACATCAGCGACACCACCGGGTGCATCCCGGTTGCGGCGGCGCCGACCGCCATGCCCATGAAGGTCTGCTCGGTGATCGGAGTGTCGACCACCCGGGCGCGGCCGTACTTCTCATGCAGGCCCATGGTGAAGCCGAAGACGGCGCCCCAGTAGGTGACGTCCTCGCCCATCACGACGATCTTGGGGTTGCCGGACATCTCCTGGTCGATCGCCTCCGCGATGGCGAAGGCGATGCCTTTCATCGTTCGTGCGCTCATGCGAACACCCCCATCAGCGCCTCACGCTGCTCGGGCAGCGGACTCTCCTCGGCGAAGGTCATCGCCTGCGCCGCATCACGCGCTGCCTCCTCGCGCAGCCCCGCCAGCGTCGCGTCGTCGGCCCAGCCGAGCCGGATCAGCCGCTTACCAAGCCGCTCGATCGGGTCGAGCGTGCGCCACAGCTCGACCTCTTCGCGAGTGCGGTAGTCCTCGCCGTCCCCCTCGAAGTGACCGCGGTAGCGGTAGCAGACCGCCTCGATCACCGTGGGGCCGTGGCCCGCCCGCGCCCGCTCGATGGCACGCTTGGCGGCGGCGTAGACGTCGATGACGTCCATGCCGTCGACCAGGTAGGCCGGGACGTTGTACGCCTGCGCCCGATGGGATTGGTGCGTGCCTGCCAGCGCAGCCCACTTCGGCGTCGAGTCGGCGTAGAGGTTGTCCTCGATCACGATCACGAGCGGCAACTGCCAGAGTGCCGCGGCCGTCAGCGTCTCGCTGAAGGTGCCATGGTTGGCTGCGCCCTCGCCGGAGAAGGCCACCGCGACGTGTGGCCGCCCCTGGGCGCGGAAGCTGAAGGCCGCCCCCGCCGCCTGCGGGTAGGAGGCTCCGACGATGCCGCTGCAGGAGAAGTTCTTCTCGGCGTCGAACAGGTGCATGTGGCCGCCCTTGCCGTGGCACAGCCCGGTGTTCTTGCCGAAGATCTCGGCCGCGAGGCGGCCCGGGTCGATGCCCTTGGCCAGCGCGTGGTGGTGCGGCCGGTGGGTGCTCACGACCGCATCGGCATCCGTAAGCAGCGAGCAGACGCCAACCGCAACCGCCTCCTGTCCCACGGCCAGGTGCATCTCTCCACGGATCGGCCCCGCCGCCATGTTGAAATTCGGCGTCTTGCCGATGGCGTAGCGCGCGGCGATCACCTCCTCGAAGTCGCGGATGAGGCACATCTGACGGTACTGTGCCAGCAGCGCCTCCCGCGTCAGACCCGCCCTGTCGAGGAGAAAGCGCAGGTCGGCAAGTGCCGGCTCCGGTTTCCACATGACGACACCTCCTGTCCGCGCGGGCGCGGCTTGGCCGGCCCCCTATTCGGTTGTCGCGTCGCTAGCTCCGAGCATAGTCCGCGGGCGAGTAGGTGTCAATCACTCAGCATATCGCGCCATTGCTTGTTGTTTGCGCAGCGGGATTCCGACCGTCGTCGCGCCAAGGCCCGCGCGGGCCACCGGCGCGGCGCGGCCACCAATGTGCGGTAGACTTCTGCAAGACAGGCCGCACCCCTGCCGGGGTGGGAGCGAGAAAGGGTGAGGGCGGGGCCGGATGGTACGACTCCTCCCGCGAGACACACGGTTCTTCCAGTACTTCCAGGAAGGCGCCGAAAACGCGCGTGACGTCGCGCAGGGTCTGAGCGATATCCTCAATGACTTCACCGACGTCGCCGATCGGGTGCGCCGGCTGGAGGATCTGGAGCATCGCGGCGACGAGATCACCCATCGCGTCCTCACCGCGCTCGACAACACCTTTCTGACCCCGTTCGACCGCGATGACATCCGCGAGTTGGCTGCGGCGCTGGACGACTTCATCGACTACATCACTGCCGCCGCCGGCCGGCTCGTGCTGTACAAGATCGACCATCCGACCGAGCGCGCGCGGCTCTTCGGGCGCATCATCGCGGAGCAGGGGGCCTCGATCGCCGCGGCGATGAATCTGCTCTCGCAGGACAACCACCGGCGCGAGATCATGACGTACATTGTCGAGATCAACCGTCTAGAGAACGAAGCCGACGACGCCCTCAGCGAAGCGCTGGCCGAGCTCTACGCCGACGTTCACGATATCCCCTCGGTCATCAAAGAGATCCGCTGGGAAGAGATCTACCACCGCCTGGAGGATGTCGCGGACCGCGGAGAGGATCTCGCCAACACATTGGAGGGCATCATCTCCAAGTAGCTATGGCGCGCCGCGGCGATCCCGCCGGCGCGAATCCACACGGGCACCGGCACCGGATGCATCCCCTGCATCCGATTGCGTCGTTGTACGTTCTTGACATAGCAACGGGTGTGTGCTAAACTATCTAGGTTTTCGGACCGGGCGGTAGGTCTGGTCCGGAAGCGCGGAGCGGATGTGTGAAGTGTCAGAATCAAGGAGTCACATGACGGAGCGAGCGATCCAGGACACCTACGAACTGGAGCGGCTGGCGGAAGAGGCCGAGGTTCATGACGTCGTCGATGAGTCGGCGGACCTCATCGACCAGGCCACCAGCGACGCTGTCTATCGCTACTTTCGCGACGTCGGTGGGCACCAGCTCCTAACGCACCGTGAAGAGATCGAGTACTCCCGGGCGGTTCGAGCCGGGCTGGAGGCGCGCAAGCGGCTCGAGGCCGGTGAGGACTCGGAGGAGCTGCATCAGATTATCGAGCGCGCCAAGGTGGCTCGGGAGAAGCTGATCCGGCACAACCTGCGCCTGGTCGTGTCGATCGCCAAGAAGTACCGGACCAGTGGGCTGCCCCTGATCGACCTGATCCAGGAGGGCAACATCGGTCTGATGACCGCGGTCGAGCGGTACGACCCGGAATTGGGCTATCGCTTCAGCACCTACGCGACCTTCTGGATCCGGCAGGCGATCGGCCGCGCCGTGGCCAACCAGAGCCGGACCATTCGCGTCCCGGTGCATATGCATGACCTGATTTCGAAGGTGCGCCGGACGGAGGCGCAGCTCGAGCAGTTGCATGGTCGGCCCGCCACCGACCAGGAGTTGGCCCAGGCCCTCGACCTCGACGTCGAGCGCATCGAGCAGGCCCGGTCGGCGATCCCGCGGACCTCGTCCCTCGACAAGCCGATCGGCGAGGATGGAGAGAGCACCATCGGCGACTTGCTGCCTGATCCTGCCAGCGATGAGGTGGTGGACCAGGCGGTCACCAGCGCGATCCGCGATCAGATCCGCCGCAGCCTCGAGAGCTTGAGCGAGCGCGAGCGGGGCGTCCTGACGCTGCGGTTCGGCCTCGGCGGCCAGCAGCCGCAGACGCTGGCGGAGATTGCCGAGTACTACGGCATCAGCCGCGAGCGGGTGCGCCAGATCGAGAAGGAGGCGCTGGCCAAGCTGCGCAAGTCGGACCTCATCCAGCTTGCCAACGCGGCGTAGCGTAACAGCCGAACAGTTCACCCCCGGCGGGGATCCCCGCCGGGGGTTTCTGTTTTCTGAGGGCGGCACGTGCCCGGGCCGAACCCCAGCCTAACAGCGGCACAGCGGCAGCCGGCTGCGGCAGGCCGGGGGATAGGGCTCCCACTCCGGCGATACGGTGTCCGCCGCCCGGTACGTTGCCCGGGGCTAAAGCCGCCGGGCTCACAAGGAAAGCCGGCTGAAGCCGGCTGGGGACCGATTGGGGTTCAGCGTCAGGTGATAGGATCCCACCAACCAGCCTGTGCCCGGGCGAAAGCCGCCGGGCTGATATTGGGTAAGCCCACTAAAGGGGCTGTGATGGCGACATCCAGGCGTGTCCCGTTCGGCCTCCCACCGGGGACCACGTCTCCAGCCCCTTCAGTGGGCTTCGCCTTGTCAGCCCGGCGGCTTTCGCCCCGGGCACGCACCGAACGGTGGGATCCTTGCGCCACCCCGCTACGCGTCGTCGTTCTTAGCCGGCTTCAGCCGGCTTTCCTTGTCAGCCCGGGGCTTGAGCCCCGGGCA
>NZ_JADGHZ010000204.1 GCF_019683595.1 Sphaerobacter sp.
CGTCCTGCGCGAGGGGGCGATGGCGGGCGTCGCGGGGGTGATCGGGGTGCCGGTGGCGGCCATCGTGGCGGCGGCGGTGCTGCACCGGGGCGTGCTGGTGGCGGCGCTGCCGCTCGCGCTCGGCGGCGCCCGGCTGGCGCGGGGGTATGGCCAGTGGCGGTGACGGCACGTGCGCGGCGCCGGCTGCCGCGTCCAGTGACCGGGCAGATCGCTCCCGGCCTGGCGGCGATCTGGGCGGTGGGTATACTCATCCGCCTGGCGCTCGCGCCCTTCACGGTGCACCTGGACCTGTACCACGTCTACTCACGCGCGGCTCAGGCGGCCTACCACGGCGAGTGGTTCGTCTGGACGAGCCAGCTCGCCATCCAGATGGTGCACAACATCTGGCTCTTCCTCGTCAAGCCGCTCCTGCCGGGCGCCGAGACGATCTGGTCCCCCACCGCGGCGGTGTTCGGCCTCGGGGCGCAACCGTCGGAGTTCCGTGATCTGTTCCTGCGGTACCCGCACCTGTTCCGGGCGCTGCTGCTCCTCAAGCTGCCGTATCTGGTGGCGGACCTGGGGACCGGGTACCTCTTGACCCGCCTGGTGGCGCCTGAACGACGCCGGCGTGTGTTGGCGCTCTGGTTGCTCAACCCGATCGTGCTCTACACCAGCGCGGTCTTCGGGCGACACGACAGCATCGCCGTGTTCCTGGTCGTCGCGTCGCTCGTCGCCGCGGCACGCGGACGTCGCTACCTGGGGCTGGGCCTGCTCGGGCTGGGCGCCGTGACCCGCTTCTTCCCGTTCTTCTTGGCGCCCTTCTTCATCCTGGCCTATCGGCGGTCGAAGCGCGACCTGGCGCTGTTTGCGGGCGGGCTGGCCGGGGTGTGGCTGGCGGTCGAGGTCGTTGCGCTGGCCGCCACGGGCAGCAGCCCGACGCTGACACTGCTGTCACGCTACCAGCACGTCGACTACCTGACCGATCTGGTCCTGCCGCTCCGCTTCGGCGACCGGCTCTTCATCTTCCCGCTCGCGTACGGGCTCTTCCTGCTCTGGTTCTTCGAGCGCGGCGAGCACGGTGCGCGGGGCACGGACGCCTACGTCGCGGCCGGGGCGGCGATGTTCCTGGGGATGTTCGCGCTCACGTTCTTCCACCCGCCCTACGCCATCTGGCTGGTGCCGTTCCTGGCGCTCACGGTCGACCGTGACGACCGGCTGATCGCCTACCACCTGGCGCAGGCGGCGCTTTTGATCCTGTTCGCACTCCACTGGGACACGCAGATGACGACTGACCTGTTCCTGCCGCTCGACCCGGACGGCGTGGCGGCGCTGCCGAACCCGCGGACGGTGCTGGCGGCCCAGGTGCCGGTGCCGCTCTTCCTGGGTGTCGTGCGCAGCCTGTTCGACGCGCTCGCGTTGTGGATGGCGTACCGGATCGTGCGTGAGCGGCTCTCCCGGGCTGAGGAGGAGGTGCCCCTCGAACCAGACGGGGAGGCGGGCGGTCATGGCGCGTAGATGGGGCGTGCACGTCTGGTTGGCGTGGTGGCCGGTGGCCCGGACCGAAGCCACCGGGAAGGGGCTGATTCGGCGGTGTTGTGCGGTCGCACTGCTGCTGCTCATGCCGCTGCTGCTGGCGGGGTGCCGGGTCGAGCACCTGCTGACGGCCGAGCTGCCGGGCGCCTCAGGAAGCGTCACGGTCGGCGGCACGGTGAGCCAGGTGTTCCTGTCGCCGAGCGATGGACTGGATCGGGTCGGCCTCGGCGTGGTGCCGCCGGGCCCCACGGCCAGTCGTGCGGTGGATAGCGTCGCAGGGGGCGCGACGCTGGAGATTCGCTACGCGCCGGAGGCCGATCCGGGATACCCCGACGGCAACTTCCACGACTGGCCCGCCGACCACGCCTGGCTTGGAGAGCTGGTGGGTGAGCGGGAGATCGGGCAGACGTTTGTGTCGCGCTACCCGAACCTGGACGGGATCACGCTGCGGGTGGCGACGTTCGGCGCCGACCTGAGCCCGGGCGAGGGGCAACTGAGGGAAGGCCCGGCCGTGCCGGTGCGGCGCCTCCCGGTCGACGGCGAGCGGATCATTGACCTGCCCGGTGGGAGCACCGTGCGGGTCCAAGGGAGTGCCGAGGGCTGGGCACAGGTGCGGCTGGAGGACGGGCAGGTGGGCTACGTCGAGCTCTCGCAGTTCAGCCGGCTCCCGGCGCCGAGCCGTGTCAACGATCGGGACGTGGTGCTGCGCCTGTATCGCGACGGGGAGGTGGAGCCGATCCGCACGGCGACGATCAACGCCAGCGAGATGCACGACAACAGCCACGTGACGTTTCGCTTCGAGCCGCTGCCCGACTCCATGGGCGCCCGCTACCGCTTTACTGTCGCGTCGCCCGAGTCCACGCCGGGGAACTCCGTCACTTTCCGTTACTCCGAACGCGATGTCTACCCGGACGGGACGCGCCTCGAAGATGGAGCCGAGGTTGAGGGTGACCTGATCTTCCGCCCGGCTTACACGGAGGGCGCGCCGCTCGTTCAGGTCGACCTCGACCGCGCGGTGTTGTCCGGGCAGACGCAGGCGCTGGAGGCCTCGTTCGCGCCGGTGCCGAACACGGCGGGTCGTGCGCTCCGACTGGTCGTCCGGGCGGGGCACGCGCCGCTACCGCTGACCTGGACGGAGCAGCTTCCCGAGGGAAGCCACCAGTTACAGCTCTCGGGCGGCCAGGAGGGGCCGCCAGGTGCGTTGGTGTTCAACGTCGGCTACCGGGCGGACGTTGACCTGAGGGCGCTGGTTTCCGGGGTGGTGCGCCACGTTGGGCAGGGAGTGCGGCACGATCCAGCCTTCTTCGCGCTGTACGGCCTCGCGCTGGTGGGGACCGGCGGCTGGCTCGGCTGGTCGGTAGGGAGGGGGCGCCATGGTCGTCGATCGGTCTGAGCGATCATGCCTGCTCTGCGGTGCCCGGTTCACCGGTCGCGCCTTTCTCTGCCGTCGCTGCGCCGACGCGTACCGCAACGGCCCGATTCCAGCCGAGGTACGGCGGCGCTTCTATGAGGCGATCGACCGCGTCTACCCCACCTGGTCGAATACGTACGAAGAGTACAACCCTCCCGTGGGACTGCTCGCGTTCCTGGCCACCCTCCCGCGGACGATGCGGGTGCTGGAGATCGGCGCCGGGGGCGGCTTCGCGCTGCGGGCGATGGAGCGAATGGGGTTCAAACGGCTGATCGGGCTGGACCTGACGGCGACCAGCCTGGCCGAGGCCCGGCGGCGCGTGCCGGGCGCGCGGTTGATCGCGGCCGACGCCGAGCGGCTGCCGCTGCAGGACGACAGCGTGGACGTGGCGCTGTCAAGTGACCTCGTGGAGCACCTGCCGGACCTGGATGGGCACCTGGCCGAGGTCGCGCGGGTGTTGCGGCCCGGCGGGCACTACCTGATCAAGACGCCGAACCGCCGACCGGCGGAGGCGTACTACCGGCTGCGGGGGCTGTACGACTACCACTTCTGGCACCCGTCGATGTGCACGCCGGGCGAGTTGGCCCGGAAGCTGGCGCGGCACGGCTTTGCCTGCACCTTCGTGCCGCCCGCCCGGCTGACGCAGGCGCAGGTGCGGAAGATCCCCGTGGCACGCCTGCGCCCCCTAGCGGCACGTGTGCCGATCGGCTGGCTGCCCACCAGCCTGCGCCCGCACCTGGAGGTGGTGGCTACGCGGCGGTGAGAGTGGCGCGGTGCGGGCGCAGCGGCTATTCTGGCAGCGCTCACAAAGGAGACTGGTGCACGCACGAGGAGGAGGTCGATTCGTGGCGCGAGGTGAGGGAACGCGACGCGCCGTGGTGATGGCGCGCGAGGGCATGGTGGCGACGGCCCACCCGCTGGCGACGTCGGCGGGACTGGACGTCCTGCGGCGTGGCGGCAACGCCATGGACGCAGCGATCGCCGCGGCGCTCGTGACCGGGGTGACGCTCCCGGCGATGTGCGGGCTCGGCGGCGACGCATTCCTGATCCACTACGACGGCCGGACCGGTGAGGTCACGGCGATCAATGGCTCGGGCATCGCCCCGCAGGCTGCCAGCCGCGAATACTTCGTTGAGCGCGGCTACGAGAAGATGCCGTTCACGGGGCTGCTCTCGGTCGCGGTGCCGGGTGCGGTGCACGCCTACTTCACGGCCATCGAGCGCTTCGGCACCATGGAGCCGGCAGAGCTGTTCGCCCCGGCCATCCGCTACGCCGAGGAGGGCTTCCCGCTCACGACGGAGGGCAACCAGACGATCGCCGCCTATGCGGAGGGGATGAGCCGTTTCCCGACATCGGCTGAGATCTACCTGCCCGGCGGCGCGCCGCCCAAGCCGGGGCATCTGCTGCGCAATCCCAACCTGGCGCGCTCGATGCGTCTGATCGTCGAGGGCGGGCCGGAGGTCTTCTACCAGGGTGAGATCGCGGAGGAGATCGCCCGCTTCATGGCCGACAACGGCGGGTTGATGACCGTCGAGGATCTGGCCGGCCACGAGTCGGTCGTCTACAAGCCGCTCCAGACCGAATACCGCGGCTACACGGTCTACCAGACGGCGCTCCCGAGCCAGGGCATCATCATGCTGGAGGAATTGAACATCCTCTCCAACGCGGACCTGGCTGCGATGGGCGCGGGCAGCGCCGACGCCATCCACCTGATGGTCGAGACCAAGAAGCTGGCCTTCGCTGATCGGCTGGCGTACTGCGGCGATCCGAAGTTCGTCCAGGTGCCGGTGGATACCCTCCTGAGCCCGGAATTCGCGCGCGAGCGCTTCAAGGTGATCGACATGAACCGGGCGATGGAGCAGTGCGAGGCCGGGCGCATTCCGGAGCAACTGGGCGACACGACCTACCTCTGTGTGGTGGACCGCGACGGCAACGCCGTCTCGCTCATCCACAGCCTCTCGGCGGCCTTCGGGAGCCAGGTCGTGGCGGGGAACACGGGCATCCTGCTGAACAACCGCGCGGGCCGTGGCTTCACCCTGGAGGAGGGGCACCCGAACGTCATCGCTCCCGGCAAGCGGACCATGCACACGCTCAACTGCTACCTCATCACCCAGGGCGGGAAGCTGCGCTGGGTCGGTGGCACGCCGGGCGGCGACGGCCAGCCGCAGTGGAACATGCAGGTGATCACGAACCTGATCGACTTCGGCATGAACGTGCAGGAGGCGATCGAGGCCCCGCGCTGGCTCAGCTTCCCGGGCACTGACCCGATCAACCTGCCGAACGACTTCGTGCTCCGCATCGAGGGTCGGGCCGGGGCCGAGGTGATCGAGGAGCTGCGGCGGCGCGGCCACCGCGTGGAGGTGCTGGGCGACTGGGCTGCCGGTGGGGCGGCGCAGGTCATCGAGGTCGACCCCGAAACCGGCACGCTGTTCGGCGGCTCGGACCCGCGCACGGAGGGTTTGGCGCTGGGGTACTGAGCCTCGGCGTGACCCGAAATCGGCAGTGGGGGAACGACCACTGCCGCTGTGCGTGCCCGGGGCTCAAGCCGCCGGGCTGACACGGCGAAGCCCACTGAAGGGGCTGGGGACGCGGTGCACGGCGGACTGTCGGATCGCGTCAGTCCAGGTGTAGGACGAGAGAGCCCCTTCAGTGGGCTTTTCTTTCTCAACCCGTGGGTCATGGACATTGACGGCATACGCTGGCACTCCCGGCGCCCCGTCTCCCGCCCGCCTCAGCCGGCCCGGGCGGCTGCCGACCGGATCCGAGATGGGTGGTGGAAGGACCCTCGTGCGGCGGCGCGTGCCCGGGGCTAAA
>NZ_JADGHZ010000205.1 GCF_019683595.1 Sphaerobacter sp.
CCGGGCGGCGGAACCGAACGCCGTGGGGTGGACCCTGCTGTATCACAGCCCACTTCGCAGGGCAGTGCTTGTCAGCCTGGGGGTGACTTCCCGGGCACGCGCCGAGCGGCAGGATCTCTACGGCACCCGCCCGTCACTAACTTCCTTTACACTCCGCACAGCACGCATGGTCGGGCCGTAGCGAAGGAGGAACGAACGCATGACATCCGAGCCCAGGCCGCGTTTCCACGCTGATGAACCGGTGAGGATCGCCGCCGGCTCGGTGAACCCGGCCAAGCGCGCGGCGGTCGAGCGGGCGGCTGCGGCCTACTTCCTCCGCCCCACGGTCGAGGCGGTGGACGTCCCATCGGGCGTCCCGGCCCAACCCTGGGGCGACGAGGAGACGGCTCGTGGCGCGCTGCGCCGGGCGGCGCAGGCTCGCCTGACGCTCGACGCGGACCTTGGCCTGGGCATTGAGTCGGGCGTGGTTGAGGGGCCTGGCGGAAGCCTCTACGTCGTCGCCTGGGCCGCTGCGATCGACCGTGCGGGCGTTCGCGCCTTCGGTGGCAGCGAGCGCTTCCCACTCCCGGCAGAGGTCGCGCAGCGCCTGCGAACGGGAGCGGAACTCGGGCCGGTCATCGACGACCTGCTCGGCACCCCCGGCACCGCCCGGCACGCCGGAGCCATCAGCCTGCTCACTGCCGGCCGCCGCGACCGCACCGACATGCTCACCATCGCCGCCCTCCACGCCCTCGCCGCTCTGCTCGAGGTCTGGCGCGGCGGGTTTTCCCGGCATTGACGCCACCCCTGCACATCTGAATCCCCCGATCGAACCCACCAAAAAGCCGCGCCACGGGTGGGGACGCCCGTGGCGCGGCTCGGGAAGGGAAGGGCTTGCTCGTTTACAGCGCATCCAGGGTGGCACCCACGGTGCGACGATGGTTGGTGGAGCCATTTCGGGCCACGGCGGCGTGTGGAGTCACGTCGTGCCGCCCGGATGCTAGGATCAGGTTACGCAGCAACATGCAACAGAAGCGACGCCCCCTGGACACGAACCGTTGCAACTGCGCAACAAACGGCGTCGCAGCGTAGATGGCACGAGGTTGTCACGCCACCCCGCCGGGATGAGGCGCGCTTGCCACGAGCTACCGGGCAGGATGAGCGTGAGGCGCCCCACATCTCTTCTCTGGACCGCGCCTCCGGTCGAGGGAGAGGGAACGGTGGGCGGGATCCCCGCCCGCCGGCACACGAGAAGAGGTCCACCATGCAGTACCGGTTCCATGGGAATGCCGCTCATGTCGAGAAGGCGCAGGAGCTGGTCCGCCGAAAGGCGCGACTGCTCGAGCGCCGGTTCGCGAACGCCGCCGACGATCTGAAGCTGCTCGACGTGGCCCTGCACTACCACGACAAGACCAACAGCTATCGGGCGCGGTTGTTGTTCCGTGGGCCGACGCAGCAGATCGCGGCCGACGGGCACGCCGACACGCTGGGCTACGCGATCCGCCGCGCCTTCCACGACCTCTACGATCAGGTGGATCGGTACCTCGCAGACCTCCAGCGCGAGCCTGAGATCCGGCGTGCGCAGTCGGAGGGACAGGCCGAGCGTGAAGCACGGCTGCGCGAGATGAAGCATGGGACGATCGAGCAGGGATCGGAGGAGGCCGATGTCGGATGACATCAAGAATCCGCGGAAGCACCCTGAGGAACCTCCGGAGGAGAACCCTCAGCTCGATGAGAACCCGGTCGTGTCGGCCCAAGATCTCCTGCGGACCGACCCGGAGGCCGCACGGCAGATGCTGACCCGGGAGCGGCGGGATCGCAGCCACGGCGACATTCAGCGCCCACCCCGCAACGACCCGCGCCATACCGCCCACAAGATCCCGCCGGGGCAGACCAACGTGCCCGCGGGCGGCACATCCGGCGGGGGTATGGGCGGCGGGTCGAGCAAGCGCCGCACTCAGGAGTGAGCAGCGCCCCCGACACGCACGACCGATGGGAGGATCGATGAGCATCAACGGCGAGCAGATCAGGCCGGGCATGGAGGTCGTCGGCGCCGATCGCGTGACGGTCGGCCGGGTCGAGCGGGTCGGAGCGGATGCGTTCCTCATCCGTCGCGAGCTCGAGCCGCCGCGTGTGCTGCCCTTCACGGCCGTGCGCGAGGTGGCAAACGGCGTCGTCACGCTAATGCTCAAGGCCCGGGAGGTTTCCAATTCAAGCCCGCCCACGACCGACCTCTACGCCCCGTTCCGCGAGATCATGCCCACACCGGGCATGGCGGTCGAGGGGTCGGACAGGAAGACGGTCGGCCAGGTAGCCGCGGTCGAGGGAAACCGGTTCATCCTGAACCGTCCCGGCAAGCTCGACGTCTACATCCCCTTCGACCTGATCAACGACATCCTCGGGGACCGGCTGATCCTCGACGTGCCGCCCACCCAGATCGACCGCATGGACTTCCCGGTGGTGTAACCCAGCGGCACCCGGGAGAGGAGAACGTATTATGGATCGGGAGCAGCTCCTGACTCTGTCGGACGCAGAACTGGACCAGCTCGTCGCCGAGGGGCGCATTACCCAGCAACAGGCCGACGAGATCATGCAGGTGCGGGAGCGCCGCGCCGCCGCAGAACGCGACCCGGACGACCTGCTCGACCCGACGGCCAGGAAGACGGCTGGCGGGTTCGGCTCGGGCCAGGGGATGGGCGTCCACTCGACTGGCCAGGAGCCCGGTGCCTACGACGAGCAGGGCAAGCCGCGCGACGACGATCCGGAGTGGCCTTACTGACCGGCCGGGCCTGTCGCCAGGCCGGTGCAACGCGCACCCGAGGATGGTAATGCTCCCGCGCGAGTAGCCGGCATCGTTCGACCGGCTACTCGCGCTCGATGAAGGGTCGCAACGTGTACCCCTCTGGCAGGCGCTCCCGCAGGTCGTCGAGGATGCCCGATAGGTCCGCGTCGGGTGGTCCGGTCAGCAGCAGGGGAAGCGCCTTCTCGGCGGCAGCCTCCGCCCGGCGCTCGCGGAGGTCGTCCCGCAGCACGATACCGTGGTACGCGAGCAGTGCCGCTGCCACCACGAACACGCCGAGTGCGGCGCTGACATCGGACACCAGCCCTCGGGCTGACCCAACCCCGAGGAGCACGGTCAGGATCCGGTAGAGCGTGACCGCGAGGCTCACCAGCACCGCGACAAGTGACGCCGCCAGCGTGGCGAAGAGGTAGACCCGGCGCGTCGTCGCCCCCCGCTCGTCGGCCGGGTCGGCCGAGACCCGCCGCGCTGCCATGTACCAGTGCCAGAGCCAGGCACCGGTGCCGACCAGCGTCAGGGCGACGAAGAGCGCCACCTGCCGCCGCCACCAGTCCGGTGGGGCCGTGACGACGCGGGTGCCCCCGAGCACTGCGTCCAGTAGCAGCCCGAGAAGGTACGCCAGCCCGACGCTGCCGAAGCCGAGCCCGACAAAGGCGACACCGTAGGTGTAGATGCGGCGCACCGACGCCTGCCGGGGCGCCTCGGTCATGCTGGCCGCCTCGGCCAGCACGATCCACCGGTGGTAGGCCCAGGCCGCGGCGAAGGGGAGCGCCCGCGCCAGCGGGTCGAGCAGCCGCCGGGCGAGCGCATCACCGGCCGGACGCGGTATCACCCCGAGGACCCACGCGAACGCCTCGTTGAGGAAGACCGCGGTGAAGACCAGCGTCGCTACCACGCCGACCAGGATCATCACGTACAGGTACGCGCGCCGAAGGACCGACGCGCGCTCGCTCAGCCCGCGCCACCCGGGCTGCCGGAGCAGCTCCAGCGAGACGCCCCAATGCCCAGCCCAGGCGAGCAGGCCCACCACCACACTCGCCACGCCACCGGCCAGTGGCCCGCGCCACCAGTCATCGCTCGGGACGATCGTCTCCCGCGGGAGCAGCACCTCAATGATCAACCGGAAGAGCGTACCCAGCTCAAAGAGAAGCTGGAGCGCTCCGATGAAGGCCGCCGCGTAGCGGTAGAGCCGCGGCGCCCAGGCGGCTGCGCCCCGCATCTCCACCGCGGCGGCATCGCCCCGTCGCACCCCGGCGTGGTAGACCCAGATGCTCGCGGAGACCACGACGAGGTCCAGCGGGCCGGCGAGACTGCCCGTCGGCCCCGGCACGCCCAGAGCCTCCCCCAACAGCCGCTGCACGAGAGTGGTTCCCGCGAAGAACGCAGCCAGGAAGGACCCGGCCAGCACGGCGCTCAGGTAGAGCGCGCGCACGGTCGAGCCGCGCTCGGCCTCGCCGTCCGCGTCCGGCCGCAGCGCTGCCCGCTCGGCCAGCCACCAGTGGAGCAGCCAGACCGGCAGCGCGACGATCGACACCGCGGCCCAGAGGCTGATCTGCCGGCGGATCGCCTCGCCAGGTTCGAGGATCACCTCCGACCACCCCAGCGCGATGGCGATCTGCGCCAGACCGATGCGCAGCAGGTTCATCAGGCCCACGGCGAGCATCGCGAGCGACACGGCCGCGATGAAGTAGATGTAGAGTCGCCGTGCGATCTGCACCTCGGCACTCCCTACCTGTTCCCGGCCCGAGCACCACCGCCCACGCTGAGCACCGCGCCAGCTACAGCACGGTTAGCGGCTCGTCGACCTTCCACACGCCGTCTTCCCGCACCATGCGCACCGGACGCTCGTATGTCGAGCGGTTGAAGTCGATGCCTGACCCGTAGAAGAACTCGACCGTCAGGTAGAGCGTCACCCGGTCCCCATCTCCCACCGACCGGTCGATCCGCACGCGCCGCTCGGACGGGTACTGCCCCGCGCTGGCCACGAACCGGGAGAAATCGCGGAAGGGCATGTCCCCTTGCGCTCGGGCGGAGAGGTAGTCGTACGCCTCCTCGGCCCGGCCCTCCTCCACCGCGATCAGATAGCGCTGCAAGACGTCCTCGGGCGATCCTTCGGGGAACCGGGTGGGCTCGGTGGAGCCCAGCGCCAGCGCAGCCACAACGGCCAATACCACGAGCCCGAGCACCCCTAGGCCGATGATGAGGACCGACCGTTCGGCCCGACCCATCGGGTTCGCTCCCTTCTCCTCAGCTCTCGCCCGGCGTCAACGCGCTCTCTTTGCCTCAAGGGGACGATGTGGGATTGTAGCAGCTCGCCGGACTGCGGAGGGTGCGACGCTGCGCGACCCGGCCTACTGCGCATCGTGACGGAATATTGCCCCCATGATACTGCACGCCCTTCCGCGCCCTCTGACAGCCACACTGAGGCTTGTACCGTTCACACATCCGCGGACTTTGGGCCTCAGGGTTGACACACGCGTATGAGGAGAACCCGCCGGGTGGGTGCCCGAGGGATTTGGAGGTTGACGAACGAAATGGGGGTACGCGGTCGGCACGTGCCCGGGGCTAAAGCCGCCGGGCTGATAGCTGGTAAGCCCACTGAAGGGGCTGTGATGGCGACATCCCGGCGCATTGGATACGGCCACCGACCGGACCCCGCGTCCCCAGACCCTTCAGTGGGCTTCGCTGCCTAGCCCGGTGGCTTTCGCCTCGGGCACAGGCCGAGCGACGGGACCGGCGCATCGGGGGCTGAGCCGTACCGCGATCCCAGCCGGCTTGAGCCGGCTTTTCCTTGTCAGCCCGGCGGCTTTAGCCCCGGGCACGCGCCGGGTGGTGGACCCCAACGCCAGCACCGGGCGCGCCTCGCCCTTTACCGCCCGTGGGCGGCCGGCCCCCCCCGGTCGGCGCCGGGGGGGTTTAAAACAAAACCCCC
>NZ_JADGHZ010000036.1 GCF_019683595.1 Sphaerobacter sp.
ATTGGTGTGGACGTGTTGTGTCGGGGGCTCGTTTTTGTGTTTAAGTGACAGCATCACGCACCACATCCCCCACACACCCGCCCCTTAACACGAGGAAGCGGCCGCCGCCAACGGCCGCTTCCTCGCTGAGGAGGAGAGGAATAGAACGGGGTTTGCGAAAATCGGTGCCGGCCGGCGGTGGCACGTCGGAGCGAGGATGCCGCCGGACCGGCTGGGCCGGTCGCTGCCTGGCCCGGACGCTACGTCGATGCGCCGGCCCCACGGATTCAAACGCATGTTCCATGCCCGGATCGGCCCTCTTGGCACCCCCCTTTGGTAGTGTTATTGTCCCCCGAGCGGAACCAAATGAGAACGGGGGCGGGGCGGGCGCCATACCGCCCCCAGGCGGACGGAGGGACGTCATGGCGGACCGTGAAGAACTGCGCCGGAAGGTGATCGAGGCCATCGATCAGCACCGCGACCGGATCCTGGAGGTCGCCGAGACGATCCGGGTAAACCCGGAGATCGGCTATCAGGAGTACAAGGCATCCGCGCTCCTTGCCTCCAGCATCCGGGAGTTCGGCTACGAGGTGGAAAAGCCCGCGGGCGGCCTGGAGACCGCCTTCGTCGCGGCGCGCCACGGCCGGGGCGACGGGCCGGTCATCGCCGTGCTGGCCGAATACGACGCACTCCCCGGCATCGGCCATGGCTGCGGCCACAACCTGATCGCGGCCTCGGGGCTGGCGGCCGCCATCGGCCTCGGCGCCGTCATGGACCACCTCAACGGGATCTTCGAGGTGATCGGCACCCCGGCTGAAGAGGGCGGGGCCGGAAAGGTCCGCCTGGCCCAAGCCGGCATCTTCAACGATGTCGACGCGTCCCTCATGGTCCACCACGGCGGCGACCGCACCGACGCGCCGGTCGAGTGGCCGGAGGGCACCTGCCTGGCCGTCGCTCACGTCGACTTCGAGTACTTCGGCAAGCCCGCCCACGCCGCAGCGGACCCCTACAACGGCGCCAACGCCCTGAACGGCGTGATCAAGCTCTTCACCGGCATCGACGCCCTGCGCCAGCACATCCACATGGAGTCCCGCATCCACGGGATCATCACCCACGGCGGCGATGCCGCGAACGTGGTGCCCAAGTACGCGGCCGCCAAGTTCTACGTCCGCGCCGCCTCGCGCGCCTACCTGGAGGAACTGCTCGACAAGGTGAAGAAGATCGCCGAAGGCGCCGCGCTGATGACCGGCACCGAGGTGAAGATCACCGAGCACGAGATCTGCTACGACATGCGCCCCAGCTACGTGATCGGCAAGCGCTACCGGGAGAACATGGAGGCCGTGGGGATGGAGATCAGCCCGCGCGATCCCGGCCGCGGCATGTACTCCACCGACTTCGGCAATATCAGCTACCTGATGCCGGCCGTCACCGGCAGCTTCGCCATCAGCCATGAGCCGATCCCGGGCCACTCCCAGCAGGTGGTCGACGCCTCCGGCTCCGAGTTCGGCTTGGAGCAGTTGATCAAGGTCTCCAAGGCCATGGCGCTGACCGCGCTTGATCTCTTCCTCGAGCCCGAGCTGCTGGCGGCGGCCAAGGAGGAGCATCGCAACTGGGACAAGCTCGCCGCCCAGTAGACCACCGACCGGCGGGAAGACCGCCGCGCCGACGCCTGGTCGTTCCGCCCGGCCCTGGCCTGCACGGGGCCGGGCGCCCCTTGGCAGACACCCACGCTCAAGGAGCGCCGGCATCTCGCCGGCTCCCGCCGCGAGGCCGCATTCGGGAGTGCGCACCCCGCGACGGGCGCCCGTGCGTGGTCGCCCCTCCCCTACCCGGCCGACCTCACCCATCAGTCCTGATATCCGGGTGCGTGCCCGTCCCGGTCTTGTCCCGTTGTCAGCGCGCGGCATAGGATGGAATCTGGAGGATGATCCTTCCTATTACCGGAGACACCGTGTCCATTCGCGGTGTCCGGTGTCGAGGTGGGGAAGGTCGAGGCGACATGGCAGAGGTCCTCATCGGCCGGCAACCGATCTACGACCGCGATCTCCGCGTGTTCGGCTATGAGCTGCTCTTCCGCTCGGCCGGAGCCGATCAGGCGGCCATCGTCGATGGCGAGCGCGCCACCTCCGACGTCGTGCTCAACGCCTTGGTTGAGATCGGCCTGGACCGCCTGGTGGGCGACGCCCACGCCTTCATCAACCTGACGCACAGCTTCGTCCTCAGCGGCTACCCCACGGCCCTCCCGCCCGACCGGGTCGTGCTGGAGATCCTGGAGAGCGCGCCGGCGGATGACGACCTGGTAGGGGCCGTGCGCGGGCTGCGTGAGGCCGGGTACACCGTGGCGCTCGACGACTTCAACTTCCGGGACAGCCTCCGCCCGCTGGTTGAAACAGCAACCATCGTCAAGCTGGACCTCCAGGCACTCGGCCGGTCCGGGGTGGAGGCCAACGTGCGGCGCCTGCGGGGATACAACGTGCGCCTGCTGGCGGAGAAGGTCGAGACGCACGACGACCTGGCGTTCTGCCGCGATCTCGGCTTCGACTACTACCAGGGCTACTTCTTCTGCAAGCCGGACCTCGTCCGCGAGCGGCGGGTCCCGGGCAACCGGCTCGCGCTCCTGATGCTGCTTGCCAAGCTGCAAGACCCGGACGTCGACTTTTCCGAGCTGGAGGCCCTGATCGCACAGGACGTCTCGCTCAGCTACAAGGTGCTGCGGCTGATCAACTCGGCCTTCTACGCCCGCCCGACGAAGGTCGAGTCGATCCGCCAGGCGCTCATCCTCCTCGGTACCCGGCTCGTCGCCACCTGGGTGACGATGATCGCGATGGCGAGCGTGGACGACAAGCCGACGGAGTTGATGACCACCGCCATGGTCCGCGGGCGCATGTGCGAGATGCTGGCCCGCGCGCAGCGCGTCCCCAACAAGGACATGTACTTCACCGCCGGGCTCTTATCGGTGCTCGACGCGCTGCTCGACGCCCCGATGGCCGAAGTGCTGGAGCGGCTGCCGCTGTCGGAGGAGTTGGAGCAGGCCCTGCTGGAGGGCACCGGGCCGCTGGGGGCCACCCTGCGAGCGGTCCTGGCGTACGAGCGCGCCGAGTGGGACGCCATCGACCTGCCCGGCGTCGAGCCCCACGTCCTCGCGGCAGCCTACCTCGACGCCATCGCCTGGGCCCACGACATCCTCGCCGCAATCGCGGCCTGATCGCCTCCTGCCCCCACCTGTCCAAAAGGTTGTTGCACGCGGCCCGATTCTCGCGTTAGACACAAGCAGAGACGGTGCGTCTGTCGCACCGGCAGCGGATGCGTTATGCTTCAAACTATCACCGGTGTCGGCTGCGCGCCATACGTGACCGGAGCGAGCAGGAGCACGACCATCGAAGAGCTGATTCTCACCTACGGCATCGTGATCATGGCGCTCATCGTCTTCCTGGGCGAGCTTGGCATGCCGACCGGGGTGCCGATCGAGGTCGGCCTGCTCCTCGCCGGGGCGCTTGCGGTGCACAGCGTGCCGGAACTCATCTTCGCCATCCTGCTGGTCACCGCGGCCGATGTCTTCGGTGGCGCCACACTCTATCTCGTCGCCCGCACCGGCGGGATTCGGCTGCTCGACCGCATCCTGCGCCGCTTCGGCCGGCGCGGTGAGGAAACGGTCGCCCGCTGGCGGCAACGGCTGGGCGGGCACGACGTGGGTGTCGTCGCCATCGGCCGCTCGCTGCCGCTGGTGCGGATGTACGTCTCGATCGGCTCGGGGCTGCTGCGGTTCCGGCCACGGGATTTCCTCATCGGCGGGATTCCCGGCGGCGCGATCTGGAGCGGCACGCCGATCGCGCTCGGGTACATCTTCCGATCCGACGTCCACCGGCTCGTAACCGAGTACTCCAAAGTTTCGGCGTGGGCCTTCGCATCAATGCCGGCGCTCAGCGCGACGGTCGCGCTGGTGTGGTGGATCCGCCGGGGCCACAGCACCTGGGTGCGGCTGCAGCGGGGGCGGATGGTCCTGAGCCTGGTCATCGCGGGGCTGGCGGCGGTGTTCCTCGTCCGCACTATCGCCCTGCACGGCGCGGCGCTCGGCGCGGGGATGGCCGCGATCGGCCGGCCGTTGCTGACGCCGTGGGTGCTCCTCCTCGCAGGCTTCGCCGCCGCGCTGGTCAACGTCGCGCTGACCGACCTGATGGCGACCCTGCGCCGGCGCGAGGCACATGCCCCCTTCGTCCGCCCGGTCACCGCCGAACTGGCCACCACCGTGCTCTGGGCCTCGCTCGTCCTCGCCGTCGGGGCGATCATGTTCGGTATGCAGCTTCACTACCCGGTGCTGTAGACCACCAGGGCACGGAATATCCTGGCATGCTCCACCGTTACCAATTAGGTAAGACCCGATGCGCAGTTCGCGTGCAGCGAAGCATGGCCGCGACGCGGCTTCGGGGTATGGTTGTCGGTGGACACCGTTATTCGGAGTGGGAGGGTTCAAGAGCTATGCCGGTTTCGAAAGAGCGGTTCGCCCAGGGCCTCACGGCCGACGAGTTTCAGGCCAGGATGACCCGGAACCAGGAACGCTATGAGGCCAACCTCGCCGCGGCGGCCGCCATCATCACCGACGACGATCGCCGGGCTTTCGGGGCGCGCCCGCTCTCGATCGTCGCGATCGCCGAGGACTGGTGCACCGATGTGATCCACTTCCTCCCGGTCGTCGTCGCGCTCACCCGCGAGGTCCCCTCAATCAACCTGCGGATCTTCCTCCGCGACGAGAACCCGGACCTGATCGACCAGTACCTCAACCAGGGCAAGTACCGCTCGATCCCCGTCTTCGTCCTCTACGACGCCGATTGGAACGAGCTGGGACACTTCATCGAGCGGCCCGCTGCGATGACCGAGGCGATGGCACGCGAGTCACGGCGCTTCGCCATGGAGCATCCGGAACTGCCGGGCATCAACCGCAGCTACGAGAACATGCCCGAGGAAACGCGCAACGCGGTGCGCGCGAACAGCTCCCGCTGGCGCTGGGAGACGATGGATCAGTGGAACCGCGTGTTCCTCGACGAACTGCGCGCCATCGTCGAGGGCAACGCCAGCGCCGAAGCGGCAGGCGAGTAGCACCGGCCGTATGCCGGTGCTCCGCTGGCATCCCACCCCTGAGCTGGCCACACCGGAAACCACAAGCGACGCACTGACCAGCGCCGCCCGGTTCTGCGCGCCCAAGGGGCCGTTGATGCGGCCCATGGCTCGCGCGGAGTCGGGCGGCATGGTACAAGGAGCAGCGGCATCGTGCCGACCCCGGTCGGGACGCCACGGGAGAGGTGCCTGCGGCCGCCGCACGCCGCATGGCCGCGGCACACCACGAAGGGATGGGAGACGATGTCGATCGGGACGATACCGCGCTTTCCGTTGGCGACGCTCCCCACGCCGTTGCATGAAGCCCACCGGCTCCGCGAGGCCCTGGGCGGACCCGAGCGCTGCCCACGCATCCTCATCAAGCGCGACGACCTGACCGGCCTCGCGCTCGGCGGCAACAAGGCGCGGAAGCTGGAGTTTCTGATCGCCGACGCCCTGCGCAAGGGGGCGACGGCCGTGATCACCACCGGCGCGGTCCAGTCGAACCACGCGCGCATGACCGCCGCCGCGGCGCGGCTGGCCGGGCTACGCTGCAGCCTGGTGCTGACCACCAGCGTGGAGGACCCGCCGATCCAGGGCAACCTCCTCCTCGACCACCTGCTGCAGGCCGACGTGCACCTGGTTCCCGCTCCGCCGGATAAATCCCTCGCGGTCGACGCCGCCGTGGACGAGACGATCGCCCGCGTCGCGGCCGATCTGGAGTCGCGCGGCGAACGGCCCTACGTGATCCCGGTCGGCGGCTCCAGTGGCGTCGGCGCGCTTGGCTACGTCGCGGGCACGCTGGAACTGGTGGGACAACTGGCCAACGCCGGGGAAGCTCCGACCCGCCTCTACTACGCCAGCGGGTCACGCGGGACGCAGGCCGGCCTGGTGCTGGGCGCCAAGATCTACAGCGCGCCCTATCAGGTGTACGGCATCGCCGTCAGCGGCGGCGGGGCGGACAAGGACGCGCGCGCCCTCGAGAACGTGGCCGAAGCCGCGGCGATGCTGGGCGTCCCGCCCCAGGTGACCGAGTCGGATCTAATCACGGACGAGGGGTACATCGGCGAGGGCTACGGCATCCCCACGCCGGAGTGCCTGGAAGCCATCCGGCTGCTCGCTCAGACCGAGGCGATCTTCCTCGACCCCTCCTACACCGGCAAGGCGATGGCGGGGCTGATCGACCACGTGCGGCGGGGCGTCATCGGGCCCGACGAGACCGTCGTCTTCCTCCATACCGGCGGCGTCCCGGCGATCTTCGCGCACGGCACGCGGTTGTTGGAGTGAGGGGAACGGCCCTCACCCCCTGCCCCCCTCTCCCAACTTTGGGAGAGGGGGAACAAAGGCCGCGAGTGTCTCCCCTCTCCCAACCCTGGGAGAGAGGACGGGGGTGAGGGCCGTCTTCACGCTACACCGCAGGCGGCAGGTTCACGCGCGCGATGCGGGCGTCGATCGCGTCACGGTGCTGCC
The DNA here is from genome assembly GCF_019683595.1 of Sphaerobacter sp. Classification (GTDB taxonomy): domain Bacteria; phylum Chloroflexota; class Chloroflexia; order Thermomicrobiales; family Thermomicrobiaceae; genus Sphaerobacter. Next base: position 6,541 of record NZ_JADGHZ010000036.1, read on the forward strand.
AGTAGAAGTAGAGCGCGGCCAGGACCGACTCCTCCGGCACCTCGTAGTCCTCCGCCAGGTCCTCGATGCTGTCACCCGAGGGATCCATACCGGCGACCAGCCGCCAGACAGCCAGGCCGGAGTCCCGCAGTCGAGCGTATTCCGGTCCGAACGCCGTCGTCTCCGGGTCGATGTGCCGCGCGATCAGCGCCTGGATGACACCGATGTCGACTGAATGCGCGCTATTGCCCGTGGCGTCTCCGTAAGCCCACTCCACGCTGCTTCCCTTCCCACCCCGTCTCAGTCGCCGCGGCGCCCTGTGGCGCCGCCAGCGGCGAAGTTTACGTCAACTCTCTCCCGGCGTCCACGACCACACCAACGCCGGTCCGCCCAGGATACGCCGAACCCGCCGAACCGTGAAGCCCGGGGGCGAAACCAAGCTCCACCGGTCACGCCGTGGCATCAGGTCCGCTCCCGCCGAGGGCGATCCGTTCCAGGCGATCGCGTCCCGCCCCAAGGTATCGTCGGAAGCGAGCTATGGTATCGTAGCCGCGCGGGCGGGGTGCCCGCCTATCCCGATGGGTGGCTGGATCGAGCGAGACACGCTCCGCGTGGGGAGCGAAGGGAAACGTATGCGCCGCGTCTCGGACCTGGGGACATGGTACCGGCGGAACCGCATCCTGATCTGGGTTTGTGCGGTCATCGCGGTCAATCAACTCGGCTTCGGCAGCATCGTGCCGGTGGTGCCCCTCTATGCCGAGTCGTTCGGCGTGTCGCACGGGCTGATCGGGCTGACCATCGCGGTCTACGGGCTGGCGCGCTTCCTGGCCGCGGTGCCGGCCGGACGGATCGCGGACGGACCGGGACGGCGCTGGACCCTGGCGCTCGGCGGCGCCATCACCGTTGCCGGCAACCTGCTCTGCGCGCTGGCGCCGACCTACGCCTTCTTCCTGGCCGCGCGCTTCATCGCCGGGGCGGGCGCCGCCATGGTCCTCACCGGCGGGCAGATCATCCTCGCCGACGTCACCACCCCGGAGACGCGCGGCCGCACCATGGCCATCTACCAGTCGGTGTTCCTCTTCGCCGTGGGGGTCGGACCACTTCCGGGCGGGATGCTGGCTGAGTACGGCGGGCTCGACTTCCCCTTCTACGCCTACTCCGTAGTCGGGGGAGCCGTGGCCCTGCTGGCCCTGGCGCGCGTGCCGGAGACGAAGTCCCTGCGATCAGGTGCGGTGGCGGGAAGCGCGGCGCGCCCGCCGTTCGCCCAGCAGGTTCGCCTCCTGGGGGCCACCCCCGCCTTCCTGCTCGTGAGTCTGGTGGGCTTCGGCAACGCCTTCGCCCGTACCGGCGCGCTCTTCAACCTGGTCCCCACGCTGGCACAGACCCGCATGGGCCTGTCGGAGACAGAGATCGGCGTCGGCCTGTCGCTGGTCAGCATCGTCGGATTGGTTATGGCGTACCCATCCGGCATGCTGGTGGATCGCTTCGGGCGGAAGGTGGTGATTGTCCCGGCGACGCTGCTGAGCGCCTCGGCGCTCACGCTCTTCTCGGTGTCGTCAAACTTTGCCTGGTATCTCGTGAGCAGCAGCGTCTGGGCGCTGGCGAGCGGCGTCAGCGGCGCTGCGCCCGCGGCCTATGCCGCCGATGTGGCCCCGGCGGGAATGAACGCCGCAGCGATGGGTGCGTTCCGCATGCTTGCCGATGCCGGCTACGTCATCGGGCCGGCGCTGCTCGGCTGGACAGCCGACCTGTTCGGCCCCAACACTTCCCTGTACGGTACCAGCTTCCTCCTGGCCGCCTGCGGCCTCAGCTTCGCCCGCTTCGCGCCCGAGACCTACACCCGCCGCGCCGCAGCACGCGGCGCCCGCGCCGGAACCTAGCGGATCGCTCCGCGGTACGTGGACGGGGCATGGCCCTCACCCCCAACCCCTCTCCCAACTTTGGGAGAGGGGGGCATTTGGGCACAGGCCGAGCGGCGGGACACAACGCCGCGACGTGAGACGTGCCCACCCCCGAGACGGCTTCAGCCGGCTTTCCTTATCAGCCCGGCGGCTTGAGCCCCGGGCGCGGGCCACGACGCGGGACTCTACACACCACCCATCCCGGGCATGCATCACCATCCCGCGCCAAACTAATGCGGCGGCCGGAGCCGCCGCGGTTCAAGGCCATTCCAGGCGCGTTCCAGCCCTGGGTGCCGGATGACCCGGCTACTCCTCCTCGATGGGCTCGGCACCCTCGGATAGGGCGGCGGGCTGGTCGCCCAGTTCCTCGGCGAGCGCCTCCTCGGCCTCCGGCTCGACAGCCGCAGGCACGACCGGCGCCGCTACCTGCACGACCACTTCATCGCCGGGCGTCAGGATCTCGCAGCCCGGCGGGACCTGGAGATCCGACACGTGGATCGAGCGGTGCTCGTCGTCCAGCCCGGAGATGTCGACCTCGATCTGCGAGGGGATGTTCTCCGGCAGCGCCCGGATCTCAACGTCCTGTCGCCCGTAGGTGAGCACGCCGTCCACCGACGCGGGCAACTCACCCACGACGTTGATCGCCACGCTGACGACGGTCGGCTCGTTCAGATTGGGCGCGTAGAAGTCGACGTGCAGCAACTCCTTGCCCAGGGAGTCCCGATCGACCCCACGGATGAAGACCGTATGGGTCGTGCCGTCCACTTGGAGGTCGACCAGCGTGGTTGCGCCGACGTGCCGGTACAACCGGTCGAACTCCTTCCCGTCGACGGCGACAGGGCGAGGCACTTCCACCGCGGGCCCATAGACGACACCCGGCAGCAAGCCCTGACGCCGGAGTTGTCTCACCTTCTTACCGAGCACGGCTCGCTGCTGTGCCTGTAGCTGAGGATGTGTTGCCACAACTGCTCTCCCTACTTCGCAACGTGCAGCACCGGCCACACATTTCGCCACGATCCGGCGCTTCTTGCTCCTGCGCATGTAGCCTAGCACTCAACACCGGTCCGGGCAAAGCCACCTCACCCCGTAGGCAATCTCAGCCCAAGACTAGACAAACACGCACGAATGTCAGAGAATACGGCTAGGGCATCGAAAGGCTCCAGGCAAAGATTGGTGGCGGTCTGCTGGGCCTATCGGTCACGGACTGATCACCCTGTACGGTCAGAACCTGTTGCCGATAGCCTAGTAGTAAACAACACTGCTATACTGGGAATTGGTATCTACGCGAGAGGTTGAGGGGGTTTATCAACCTCAGTGGAGCGCTTGCCACGGGAGAACTGAACCGGGGCGCGCGTCCCGGCAGTTACGTATGGCAGGAAGGGACAAGGGACACTATGAGCATGCCGGTCTTGACGGACGGTGGGCACACCGAGGAGGAGAGCGACGACCTGGTAGAGCTTCTCCGCAGGACGCTCGCACAGTTGCAGCCGGGCCCGGAGCGCCTAGCGACGGACTGGCCGAACCTGACGATGCAGCAACTCCGCGTGCTGCGCATTTTGTACGCTGAAGGACCGACTCGCGTCTCAGTGCTGGCCCGGCGGCTACGAGTGTCGACGCCGACCGTCACCGGCATCCTCGACCGGCTCGTGCGCCAGCGGCTGGCCTACCGCACCGATGACCCGCGCGACCGCCGTGTGGTCCTCAACGCCCTCACCCCCGAGGGCGAGGAGGTTATCGCGAGCCTTCACCCGCTTGAGAAGGAACGACTCCGAGCAGCGGTGGCAACGCTGGACCCGGCCACCCGCCGGACGCTGGCGAACAGCCTGATGAGCCTGCTCGAGGGGATGACCGCGCGCACCTAGCCGGTCATGACTGGGCGCGCGGCGATGCCGCGCGCCAGCTCTCCACGGTCGCACCGCCCGCGTAGATCCACCCCCTCTACGACCCAGAGAGCCGCCCGTCGCACCGGTCGCGTCGACGCATGCCCCGCATGCCGCTGTCCCGAGTGGCAGAGCGGGGAAACGCGCTCGCGTGCCCTGCGTTTGGCACCTCGCTTGCGTTCACGCCCGGACAACGATGCGTGCGTCGCACTCGACGAGGCGGAGGATACCGTGCAGTGTCCCCACTCACGGCAGCCGATCCGCGGCCCGTCCCCTGATCTGGCAGCGGCCGAAGCGCTCTTACAGCATCACGCGCGGACCTTTGCCTTCGCCGCCCGCTTCCTGCGACCCGAGCGGCGTCAGTCGGTTGTCGTGCTCTATGCCTTCTCGCGGACGTTGGATGACCTGGTGGACGAGCGGGACGGGAGGACGGCCGTCGCGCCGGTGGAGGCCGAGCTCGATGCCTGGCGGGACTGGTTGCTGGCGGGGCGGACAGGCCGGGCACCGCGCGAGCCCCTCGGGCGACTCCTGGCCGAGGTGATCGACACGCATCGCATTCCGGTCCCCTACCTCACCGACCTCGTCGACGGGCTTGCCTCGGATTTGACGCCCCGTGCGTTCACGTCCTTTTCCCAACTCCACCATTACTGCTTCCAGGTGGCCTCGACCGTCGGGCTCGCGATGGCCCATGTGCTCGACGCGACCCGGCCCGAAGCGCTCGCGGCCGCGGCGGACTTGGGAGTGGCCATGCAGTTGACCAACATCCTCCGCGACATCGGCGCCGACCTCGGCCGCGGTCGTGTGTACCTGCCGCTCGACGAACTCCGCGCGGCCGGCTCCTCGCCTGAGGCGCTCGCCCGGCTCGTCGTCGCCGGGTGTGGCCCCGACGAACCGCTGCGCCGGGTGATCCGGCAGCAGATCGACCGCGCCCGCGACTACTACGCCCGCGGGCTGGCCGGCGTCTGGCTCTTACCGCCCGACTGCCGCCTCCCGATCCTCATCGCCGGACGGCTCTACCGGCGTATCCTCGACGTCATCGAGCGGAACGACTACGACACACTGCGGCAGCGCGCCGTGACGACGCGCCTGGAGAAGCTGCGCGAGGCCGCCATCGCCATCATGCTCGTGCGGCTGTGGCGGGATGGGGAGAACGTGCTGCCCCAACCAGGAGAGCCGACCAGTGCGCTGGTTCGACGCTGAGGAGCACCAGCCGTTCCACTTGGAGGCAGGGACGGCCGGGGCGCTGCTGATCCACGGTTTCATGGGCACCCCGGCGGAGATGCGCCCACTCGGGCACGCCCTGGCCGAGGCCGGCATCTCCGCGTATGGCGTGCTCCTGCCCGGTTTCGGCCCCGATATCGAGCGGCTGGAAGCGATGCGTGCCCGCGACTGGCTTCAGACCGCGGCTGGCGCCTGGGAGGACGTGCGCGCGACGCACAGCCCGGCGACGCTCATCGGCTTCTCGATGGGCGGTGCCGTCGCCCTCCACCTCGCCGCGGAGAACCCGCCCGACCGGCTGGTGCTCCTTGCGCCGCTGTGGCGGCTCCTCTCCGGAGACTGGCGGGTGCACCTGCTGCCGCTGGCCCGGTTCGTCATGCGGCCGATGCGTCCCTTCGAGGCCGCCGACTTCGAGAACCCGGAGGTGCGCGCGTTCTTCGCCGAGGCCCTGCCGGGCGTTGACCTGGACGACCCCGCGGTGCAGCACGCCCTGCGCAACGAGGTCCGCCTCTCGCCGGTAACCCTCGATGAACTGCGCCGGGTTGCCAGCGGTGCCGGACGCGCCGCCGAGCGCGTCACCGCACCCGCGCTGGTGATCCAGGGCACCGACGACCGCACCGTCCTCCCGGCGGACACCCGGCAGCTCGCGGCGCGCCTGGGCGGGAGCACCGCACTGCGGGAGGTGCCGGCCGGCCATCAGATCGTGCGGCCGGAGGAGAAGGCGTGGCCCACCGTTCGGGATCTCGTCGTCCGATTCGCGCTCGGCGGTGCGCCATGACCGCCCGGCGGCTGTGGGCGCTGCTCACCCTGGGGCAGGCGGCGCTCGGCGCCCGTGTCCTGCTGCGCCTCCTCGCCACTGCTGGAGGGCGCCGCGTGGCGCCGAATCCGCGCCCGACCACGGCGCCGGGCAGCGTGGCTGTGGTCGTACCGGTGCTGAACGAAGTGGCGCGCCTCGGGCCTTGCCTGGACGGTCTGATCGCCCAGGGGCCAGCGGTGGCCGAGATTGTTGTCGTCGACGGCGGCTCGACCGACGGCACCCAGGCGCTGGTCGCCACCTACGCCGCGCGCGACAGCCGGGTGCGGTTGGTCGACGCCGGACCGATCCCGCCCGGCTGGAACGGCAAGGCGTGGGGGCTCGAGGTCGGAGCCAAGGAAGCCGACCCCGCGGCGCCGTGGCTGCTCACCATCGACGCCGACGTGCGCCCGGCGCCCGGGCTGGTAGCCGCGCTCCTGGGCCACGCCGCCAGCGAGGAGGTCACAGCCCTCAGCGTCGCCACGCGGCAGGAACTGTCTGGTCCCACGGAGGGGCTGATCCACCCGTCGCTCCTGGCGACGCTCGTCTACCGCTTCGGCATCCCCGGCCACGCAACCGATCGCGTCGACCGCGTGCAGGCGAACGGCCAGTGCTTCCTCATGCGGCGCGATCTCCTGGCCTGCGCTGGGGGCTTCGCCATCGTCCGGGACTCTCGCTGCGAAGATGTGACGCTCGCCCGCGCGCTGGCGGCCTCCGGCACAGCGGTCGGCTTCTACGAAGCAGGCGACGTGGCACGGGTGCAGATGTACGCCAGCGCCGCTGAGGCCTGGCGCAACTGGCCACGGTCGCTGCCGCTACGTGACCGCTTCTCTGGCTGGGGCGCCACGCTGCTCGGGCTTGCCGAGGTCACCCTGGTCCAGGCCCTGCCGCTGCCCTTGCTCACGCTGCGCCTGCTCACCCGTCAACGCGGCCCGGCAACCGCGGTGAACGCTGCGCTGGCCGCAGCCCGGATCGGCGTGCTGGTCGGCATGGCACGCGCCTACCGGTGCCCACCCTGGACCTACTGGTTCTCACCCGTGAGCGACCTGCCGGTAGCTCTCCGGCTCTGGGTCAGCGCATTGCAGCGCCGGCACGTCTGGCGCGGTCGCCCGCTCGTCGATGGAGGAGGCTGACGTGACGGCAGCACGGACCCTGTTCTTCGCTCACCTCGGGGCGCTCAGCTTCGCCCTGGGCGGCCTCCTGATCGCCCTGCCGCATCCCGAGCTGTGGGCCGGCAGCGCCCAAGCCGCGAAGGTCTTCGCCTTCGGGATGCGCCACGGCGGCCCGCTCCACATCGTGCTCGGCGCTGCCGCCATGCTCACCTTCGGTCTCCGCTACCTCGGCGCCCGTCGCACGCTCACGTTCTTCGCGCTCGCCACCACGCTCTCCCTCGGGATGGAGCTGCTCGGCACCGGCACAGGCTGGCCCTTCGGCGCCTACAGCTATACCAGCGGGCTGGGAACCAAGGTGTTGGGACGGGTGCCCTACACTATCCCCCTCTCCTGGTTCTTCGTCGGCATGGCTGCCTACCTGCTCGCCAGCGCCATCGTGGCCCGGCTCGGCATCCGCCGCTCAGCGCTCGGCGCGGTGCTCCTCGGCGTCTGGTTCCTGACGGTCTGGGATCTGGTGCTCGACCCGGCCATGGCCCACCCGGCGCTCCCGACGCAGTTCTGGGTCTGGCACGCAACCGGTCCCTATTTCGGAATGCCGCTGCAAAACTTCGTGGGCTGGTCGGTGACCGGCTTCCTCTTTATGGGGCTCAGCCGCCTGCTCTGGCGGCGCAACGCCGGCCCTGACGAATTCCCGGCCTGGCTCCCCTTCGGGATCTACACCGCCAACATCGTCTTCGCCCTGGCGCTGAGCCTGAGCGTCGGGCTGTGGCAGCCGGCCATCGCGGCCGTCTTCCTGGGCGTGCTCCCGGCCACGCTGGCGCTGGGGCGGACGACGTCTCCAGCCGCGACCGCAATGCGCCTCGGCAGCCGCGCCATCGCCGGGCGGCGACTCCAGCTCACCGTCGAGGGCCTGGAGCACGTGCCGACCAGCGGCCCGGCCCTGATCGCCGCGCGGCACTACCACCACCTCTACGACGGCTGTGCCCTCATCGCCACGCTGCCCCGCCCGGTCCACATCCTGGTCGCGCTCGACTGGGTGGACCGCCCCATCGTCCGCCGGGTGATGGAGCGGGCCTGCGCCGCGGCGCGCTGGCCGATCGTGCTCCGTGGCGACGCCATGTCCCGCCCCGGCGCCCGCACCGCCTACAGTCCGGCCGAGCGCCGTCGCTACCTGCACCGCGCGGTGACCGAGACGGTCGACCTGCTGCGCGCGGGCGAGGTCGTGGTGGTCTTCCCCGAGGCCTACCCCAACGTCGACCCGACCTACACGCCCAAGACGGCCGACGGCTTCCTCCCCTTCCGCCCCGGCTTCGCCGCGCTCGCGGCCCTGGCCGAGCGGGACGGCCACCCACCGGTCCCGATCATCCCGGCGGGGCTGGGGTACCAGCCCGGTGACCGCTGGGAGGTGACGCTTCGCTTCGGCCCGCCCCTCTTCGTTGAGGATTGGCCCGACCGGGCGGCGCTGGTCGACGCCGTGGAGCAGCAGGTGCGCGACCTGTCGCGCCCGGCCCCGGCGTACCGTCCGGCCGTCGCGGGCGAGGTCTTGCAGCCATGAGCGACCCGCGTGCGGCGCGCGTCGTCGTCATCGGCGGCGGCTTCGGCGGCCTGGCCGCCGCGATCCGCCTGCAATGCGCCGGGTACGCCGTGACCCTGGTCGAGGCACGCGCCCGGCTCGGCGGCCGCGCCTCCCAGCATCGCGAGGCGGGCTTCACCTTCGACATGGGCCCCACCCTCATCACCGCCCCGGAGCTCCTCGACGACCTCTGGGCGGCTGCCGGCCGCTCTCGCGCGGCCGACCTGCCCCTGGTGCCGCTCCGCCCCTTCTACCGACTCCTCTTCCCGGACGGCAGCCGGTTCGACTACGGGGCCGGGCCGGAAGCGGACGAGGAGCAGATCGCCCGCTTCGACCCGCGCGACGTGGCCGGCTACGGGAGCTTCCTCGCCGCATCCGAGCGCATCTACGCCCGCGCCTTCGCCGACCTGGCCGGCGAGCCGTTCCTGACGCCCGGCGCCTTCGCCCGCGTCGTCCCGGAGCTGCTCCGCCTCGGCGCGGCCCAGAGCGTCTACCGCTTCACCTCGCGTCACTTCCACGACCCGCGCCTGCGCGCCGTCTTCTCCTTCCACCCGCTCTTCATCGGTGGCAACCCGTTCCGCGCCAGCGCCATCTACGGCATCGTCCCCTACCTGGAGCGCCAGCAAGGGGTCCACTTCGCCATGGGCGGGATGTACACGCTGGTCGAGGCGATGGAGCGGCTGTTGTGCGACCTCGGCGCCGAGGTGCGCTGCGGCACGCCGGTGGAGGAGATCATCGTCAAGGACGGCCGCGCCGCCGGGGTCCGGCTTGCCGACGGCGAGATCATCCCCGCGGCCGCCGTGGTCGCCAACAGCGATGTCGCCACCACCTACCGGGAGCTGATCCCGGCCGCCCACCGACCCCCGCGCACCCTCGCCCGCCTGGCGCGCTACCGCTACTCGATGAGCTGCTTCCTCCTCTACCTCGGCCTAAACCGCACCTACCCGCAGCTCCACCACCACACCGTCCTCATGCCCGCCCGCTACCGCGAGCACATCCACGCCATCTTCGACGGCCACGGCCTCCCCGACGACCTGGCCCTCTACATGCACACACCCACGCGCACCGACCCGACCATGGCCCCACCCGGCTGCGAGAGCCTCTACGCTCTGGCGCCCGTCCCGCATCTGGGCCGCGGCATCGACTGGAACCACGCCGGCGACGTGCTCCGCGCCCGGATCATCCAGGCGCTGGAAGAGCAGGTCGGGCTGGACGACCTGGAATCGAGCATCGTCGTCGAGCGGCGCTTCACCCCGGTCGATTTCGCGACGGACCTCCGCAGCCACCTCGGCGCTGCCTTCTCGATCGAACCGACCCTGCTCCAATCGGCCTACTTCCGCCCGCACAACCGCTCGCGGGACCTCCCCGGCCTCTACCTCGTCGGCGCCGGCACCCACCCCGGCGCCGGCCTCCCCGGCGTCCTCCTCTCCGCCAAGATCACCAGCCGGCTGGTGCAGGAGGATCTCCGTGCAGTGAGGGCGCGTGTGTACAGCACCGCCGTCTGACGGGCGTGCGGAGTTTGTCTTAGGCGCGGTCACCGTGTGTGCATGCAGCCGGGGCAGGCTGCTGCGAGGATCTCCGGCAGTCGGCACGTGCCCGGGGCTAAAGCCGCCGGGCTGAAAACAGGGTAAGCCCACTAAAGGGGCTGCGATACTCACATCCAGGCGTATCCGATTCGGCCTCCTACCGGGCGCCGCGTTCCCCAGCCCCTTCAGTGGGCTTTCTATATTCAGCCCGGGGGTAAACCCCCGGGCACCAACCGGGCGGTGGACACCTCCCACCTGGGTGTCACCCCTGGTCTGCCCCAGCCCGCTTTAGCGGGCTTTTCCCTGTCAGCCCGGCGCCTTTAGGCCCGGGCACGCGCCACAACACGCGGACCTTCACGCCACCCTTCCCGAACACGCGCCTATTGCGGCGGGTACATGCAGTCCCTGCTGGACCCGTACACCACGCGCGTTCCGTCCAAACGCACAGGAACCGGTAGGCTGCCGGCGCTCCTCTTGAACCTCGCCGGCTGCCACCTCGTCTCTGTCGGTGAGAGTGGCCTGTCGCCGCGGCGGACGACGAAGGAAGTACGCAATGGAAATCGTGATTGAGGAACTCAGCAAGCACTACGGCAGTGTGCGGGCGCTGGATGGGGTGTCGCTGCGGGTGCCGGGCGGGATGTTCGGCCTGCTGGGACCCAACGGCGCCGGGAAGACGACGCTGATGCGCATCCTGGTCACGCTGCTGGCGCCGACCTCCGGCCGGGTGACCATCGGCGGGATCGATGTGATGCGCGACCCGGCGAAGGTGCGCGCGCGGCTGGGCTACATCCCGCAGGAGTTCGGCTTCTATCGCAGCCTCAACGCCTACGAGATGCTCGACTACATCGGCACGATGAAGCGCATCCCGCCGCGCGAGCGGAAGCGCCAGGTGGAGGCGGTGCTGGAGGAGGTGAACCTGACGGCCGACGCCAAGCGCCGGGTCGGCACCTACTCCGGCGGGATGAAGCAGCGGCTGGGGATCGCTCAGGCGCTGCTGGGTGACCCGGACCTGCTGGTAGTGGACGAGCCGACGGCGGGGCTGGATCCGGAGGAGCGTATCCGCTTCCGGAACCTGCTGGTTCGGATCTCCGGACGGCGCACGGTGCTCCTCTCGACCCACATCGTGGCCGACGTCGAGGCGAGCTGCACGGGGCTGGCGGTACTGCGCCAGGGGCGGCTGGCCTTTGCCGGAACGCCGGAGGAGCTGGTCGAGCGGGCGCGAGGCCGCGTGTGGCTGGTGGAGGTTGAGCCGGGCGAGTGGGACGAGGTCGCGTCGCGGGTGCAGGTCGTGTCGAGCCGCACGGTCGGCGGCCGGGTGCAGCTCCGGGTAGTGGCGGACGAGAACCCGCTGGGTCGGGGCGTGCCGGTCGAGCCCGGGCTGGAGGATGGGTACCTGGCGGTTAGCGGTAGCGCCCAGCGTGAGGAGTGGCTGGTCCATGTCTGATCTCCTCCGCCGCTTGCTCACCGCCTGGCGGATGGAGCTGCGGCTGGTGGTGCCCCACTGGTCGTACCCGCTGATGCTCCTGGGGTGGTGGGCGCTGGTCGCCTACGTCTTCAGCATTCAATCCCTCATCTCGCCCGAGGCGGCGTTGAAGGGAAACCCGGGCGCGTTTAGCGTCGGACTCTCCGCGCTGGCGGCCCTCCTGCTCGGGGCGTTCGTGGCCGGGCGTAGCCAGCGGGTCCGCTTCGCGGCCCTGGAGGAGACCTTTCCGACGGGTGCCGAGGTGCTGCTCGGTCGATGGCTGGCCTGCCTTGTGGCGCTGCTGCCGACGCAGGTAGCGGCCGTGGTCCTCGCCAGCCGGATCGGGCCGGCAACGTCACTGTGGCGCGGGCTGCCGACGTTCGTACTGGAGGCTGGGATCACGCTGGCGTTCGCCGTTTCGGTCGGGTGGCTGTTCGTCACCTGGCTCGGGCCGCGGCGCTGGGTCTACCTGCTGCTCGCCGGCGGTTGGCTCTCCAGCCTGGGGTGGGACGTCTTCTTCGGCGGGCAGGGACCGAGCATCCCCGGTAGTGACCTGCTCGATGTCTTACGCACCGCGAGCATCCGATACGAAGAGCTTTGGGGCCGGCTGATGGAAGGGGAGCGGCCGGTCTGGTTCAACCTCTTCTACGCCGGTCTGGCCGCGCTCTTTGTTGCCCTGGTCGTCGCCCGCGTCACGGCGAGGCGCAACCGGCGGGCGCCGCTGATCCCGGCCGCGTTCGCGCTGGCGGCGCTGATGCTGACGGCATCGGCAGCGACCGCCTACGTGCGGCAGGCGCAGGCATGGGCCTCGCAGGCCATTACCGTCGAATCGATCCAGCCGCCCGAGCCAGCGGCGACGGTGACGTCCCCGGTGGTGGTCGATGCCTGGGAGATCGCGGCCGATCTAACCGACCCGGCCTCCCCCCGCTTCGACGCCCGACTCACCCTGCGCGCCGCGGGGAACGAGCCGATCTCCACAGTGACGCTGACGCTCCATCACGACCTGGAGATCACGTCGTCGAGCGTGCCCCACGAGCGGGACGGCGACGTGCTGACGTTGGCGCTGCCCGAGCCACTCGCACCGGGAGCAACACAGGATCTGCATCTGACCTACGGCGGGGAACTCTGGACCCTGGTCCAGGCCTTCCGCCCGCTGCCGGACCCGCTCGTCTTCACCACCGAGCGTGGCGTGCGCCTGCCGTTCTTCGCCGGCTGGTATCCCGTTCCGGGCGAGGAACTCGGTGGCCCCGATACGTCCGGCGTCCTGCACCCGCCGGGACGATTTGTCCTCACCGTGTCGGTCCCGCGCGGCTGGGGCGTCTGTACGAACCTGCCGGCAACGGGTGAGACGACCTTCGCCAGTGACCGGGCCACCTGGGCCGTGCTCTACGCCTCGCCGCGACTGCGAACCGAGCGGGTGGGGGCCAGCACGATCATCGCGCCGGAGGCGATCCTGCCCACTGCGCGAGCCGTCATCCCCAACTACGAAGCGCTCCTGGCTGAGTACGCCTCGTTCTTCCCGATCGCGGCACCGGACGGGGTGACGCTGGCCGTGCTCGATAGCTTCGCGGGGATGGCCGACCATACGCCTCCGGCCGGGGACCAGCCGCTCGTGGTCATCAGCCAGAACACGCCGGAGGATCTGATGGAGAGCACCGGCGGCCACCGCTACTTCATCAGCGACGCGCTGGCGGCGGATCTCTGGGTCCTGGCCGGTGGCGACACCGGCGCGACCACCCCGCGAGCCGGCATCAGCGAATACCTCTGGATCCGACACCGCGTCGGCACCGACCCGGCGCAGTTCGAGCAAGCGCTACTCGCGAACGGCGGGTCCTACACGGCTCCGATCGCCCGGGCGCTCTTGGCGATTGAAAACCAGCGCGGCGTGGAAGGCGTCCGCGAGGTCATCGCCCGGATGATCGCCGAGGGAGCGTCGTTGCAAGATCTCGAGCCGGACCAGATCGCCGGGTGGATCGAGGAGGTCGGCGGTGCGCGCTAGGGGCATCGTCTGGTACGAGGCGCGTGTCGTCTTCGGCCTCTCTTCGGCGCTAGCGGCGCTTATCCCGCCCCTCTTCGCCCTGTTTCAGTGGTTCGTCTGGACCCAGCGGCTAGAGCCCGCCTACGAGTGGGAGATCACCCGCGCCCTGGCGCTCACCGTCTGCTTGGCCGGCGGGCTCGGCGCGGCGCACCTGATGGGAGTCGAGCGGCAGGAAGGGTTCGACGAGCTACGCCGCACCTACCCGGAGTCTCCCTGGCGCCTGCCGCTGCTGCGCACCGCCGGGGCGGTGGCGGCCACGGCGCTGCCGCTCCTGCTGGCCGCCGTCATCTTCCGGATCGGCTACGGACCGTACGACCTGGGCGCGACGGTGCTGCCAGCGTTGGCCCCCGCGGTCTTCCTGCTGGGACTGGGACTGTTGCTCGGCAACCTGACCGGGAGCTACTGGGCAGCCGGTGGGGGCGTGCTCGCCTACTGGTTCTTCGAAGTCTTCACCCGCGCCGACCCGATGACCGGTCCACTCTACCTCTTCCACCCGATCTACCCGGTGGCAGGAGTCAGCGACAACCTGAACCGCGCCCTCGTGACGGGGCTCGGATTGGCGATGCTGGCAGCCAATGCGCTCTGGACCGCCCGCCGCACCAACCTCGGTATGGGCCGACACTGGGGGCGCCCGGCCCATGCCGGATACGCGAGGGACGCCGACGCCCGGGAGGGACGCGGCGATGACTGACCTGGCGCGCCGCGTCGTCCGGGCCTGGCGCACGGAGTTGCGGCTGCTCTGCTTCCACTGGACCTTCCCGGTGCTGCACCTGCTCTGGGCAGCGCTGCTGCTCTACACGTTCCGCGCCTGGGTCGGTGCGACCGCCGAGGCGGCACTGAGCGGCGAGCTGGGCAACCTGACGATCGGCGCCGTCTCGCTGGTGTCGCTCATCGTCGGCGCGGTGAGCGCTTCGCGCAGTGCCCGGACTCGGTTCGACGATCTGGAGCAGACCTATCCGACCGGCGCCGAAGTGCTGGTCGCCCGCTGGCTGGCGACCGTCACGGCGCTCCTCACCACGCTGATCGTGCCGCTGGCGCTCGCCCTCCGCGTCGGCCCGGTGGACTCCTTCACGCGGACTGTTCCGCGCTACCTCCTGGCGGCAACGATCACGTACGCCTTCGCCGGCGCGATCGGCTGGTGCGCGGTCGTCTGGCTCGGGAACCGGCGCTGGATCTACCCCGTGCTCGCCGCCGGCTGGGTCGCGGTGTCGCCCATCAGCCGAATCATGACGGGCGGCCGGGGGATCTCGTCCCTGCTCGACTTCACCCGGATGAACGACGCCGAGTACCAGGAACTGTGGGGACGCTTCCTCGCCGGGGACCTGCCGGCCTTGTTCAACCGCTTCTATGCGGGCCTGGCGCTCGGCGTGCTCGCGCTGGCCGTCCTGCTAACCCAGCAGCGCCGGACGCGGCGCCTGCCAGTGTTGGCAGGCACGCTGGTCCTCGCCGGGCTCGCGTTCGCGCTAACCGGAGGCATGCGCTACCACAGCCTGCTCACCGAATGGGGCGCCGAGGCGGTGGCGATGGATTTCAGCGGCCGGGAGCGGGCCGAGGTCGCGACCGACCGCGAGGTAATCGACGCCTGGGCAATCGACGCCGACCTGCGCGATCTCGCACGGCCGCGCTTCGACGCCCGGCTCGTGCTTCGCAACGCTGGCAGCGAACCCATCTCCGACGCCACGCTGACGCTCTATCACGATCTGGTCGTAGTCGACAGCAGCCTGCCCGTGACCCGCGACGGCGACCAGCTCACGCTCGCCCTGCCGGAGCCGCTCGCGCCCGGCGCGACGACCGAAGTCCGCCTTACCTACGAAGGTGCCTTCGCGGTCTACGTACGCTACCAGCAGGGAAAGCCCCAACTGACCTACTTCGCCGGACCGGGCGGGGTGCGCCTGCTGCCCGCGGTCGGCTGGTACCCGCTGGCAGGTGTGCGCGGGCTTGGCGACCTGAACCGGTTCGAGTCGCAGGCCCACGCACCGGCGGTCTTCCGCCTGACGGTGCACGTACCGGCCGGATACGGCGTGACGTCGAACCTGCCGCCGGTGGGCGACGGGGTCTTCGCCGCCGACCGAGCAACCTGGGCCTACCTGATCGCCGCGCCGCGCCTGCGGACGGCACAGGTCGGCAGGGTCACCGTCGCCGCGCCGGACTCGCTGCTGCCGCGAGCCCGTGCCTACGCCGCCCGCTTTGACGCGACCCTCGACCGGCTCACCCCCTTCTTCCCGACCGTGCAGATCGACGGGCTGACCTTCGCCCTCCTCGATGGGATGCCCGGCTACGTGCCGGAGACCCCAGCAGCGGATCAGCAGATCCTGATCGTGTTCGACGCAGATCAGATCGACATCCTGGATCTCTCGTTGGAGATGGACGCCCAGTACTTCGGCAGTCGGGTACTCAACAGCCTGTGGACCGCCGCCATCGGCGCGCCGGTCGATCCCGACGCGGAGCGATGGTTCGCACCCTGGACGCTCGACCTGTTCCTCTGGGCCTACGCGCGGGAGGAGGGCGACCCCGACAAGATCGCGGCCACCATCGATGCCTATGGCCGCTCGTTGCCCGGAGGTGACAACGGGTCGAAACTCCCTGCCCGAGCGCTGCTTGACATCTACCGCCAGCGCGGGAACGCGGGAATTCAGGCGGTGATTGACCGGCTCCTCTCCAACCCGGCGTCGCTCGACGGGGTGACGTCCGACGAGGCGATCGCCGCCTGGTACCGGGAGGTCGCCGGTGTGCGCTAGCGCACGATTGAGCGCCATGTATGATCGCCGTCGCGTTCCACAGGCGGCCGTCTCCGGCAGGCGGCTGCCCTATTTCCCAGGTTCCGTGCTCACCAACGGCATGTGGGGTCGTATCGCGCAGACCGTCTACCTGCTCGGGGTCGTGCTCGTGCTCGGGAACGTAATCGGCAGCTACCGGATCGCAGCCGGGGCCGTGGTAGGGTACTGGTGGGTGGAGATGATCGTGGGCCGCGAGGCAAGCGGCTTGCTCGATCTCTTCCAGCACAGCCGCCCGGCCGAGGGCATCCACGCCGGGTGGAACCGCGTCGCGCCGGCGGCGGTCGGTGCGGGGCCGATGATCTTGAATCCGAATCTCGCCGCACGGCGACCGTGGAGATGGCGATGAGCGACCCGCGACACCACAGCATCGACACCTCCGATGAGGCGCTCTACCGTCGCCTGCTGGCCGGCGATGTCGCCGCGCTGGAGGCACTGGTGCCGCGCTACCACGGTCCGCTGCTTGCCTTCCTCTACCGCCTGACCGGCGACCGCCAGCAGGCGGAGGATCTGGTGCAGGAGACCTTTACCCGGATCGTCACCTACCGCGGTGAGCCGCCGAGCCGTTTCCGCCCGTGGGCCTTCACCGTCGCCCGCAACATCGCGCTCGACCACCTGCGCACTGCCGCGCGGCGGCAGTCGATCGCCCCCCGGGTGACACCATCGGCGGACGACGATCCGTTCATCACGGTGCCGGACCCGGACCCCGGCGCGCTCGATCTGGTGCTGCGCGACGACGACCGGCGCATGGTGGCAGCGGCGCTCCAGCAACTGCCGCCGCACCAGCGGGAGACGGTCGTGCTCCGCTTCTACCACGACCTCTCGCTGAACGAGATCGCTGAGGTGACCGGTGTCGCCGTGGGCACGGTCAAGAGCCGGCTGTTCCACGGCCTGCGACGACTGAAGACCCTGCTCATCGACGAGTACCCAGCCCCGAACGGCGCGGCACCACCGCCCTCACCCGGCACCCCGCGCCCGCAGCAAGCAAAGCACGCGGAAGGAGGGATGGCCCATGACACGGCAGCGCCGGTCAGACCCGGCCAGCGGTCTCTCGCCTGAGGCGCGCGCGGCGCTGGGCGACCTCGACCCGCTGGCAGCCCGCCTCGCCGCCTACGACGCGCCGGAGCCGAACCCGGCCGACACCGAGGCGCTGATCAACCGGCTGGCGCCGCTGGTGGCCGCCCGCACCGCGCCGGAGTCCGATCTGGTGTGGGATGAAAGCCCGGCACCCGGCATCCACCACTGGCTGGCGCTGGCACGTTCCCAGATCGCGCTGATTGACCATGCCGTCCTCTGGGCCGGGGGGCTGGTCCTGGCCCTGGGCTTGATCATCGCCGGGGTCGGGTACAGCGGGCTCCTCTCGCTCGGCGTCACCCTGATCGCGCCGGTGCTCGCCGCGGCCGGCGTCGCCTTTGCCTTCCGCCCCGCCGGGCAGACGCTGGCGGAGATCGAGCGGATCAGCCCGGTGACGCCGCTGGAGCTGCTCTACGTCCGGCTCGGGCTGGTGCTGGCCGGGAACCTCGCGCTGGCCCTGGCGCTCCTCGGGCTGGTCTGGATCGAAGGGCCGCGGCTGGTCCTCTGGCGGGTGGTGCTCCTCTGGCTCGGGCCGATGCTCGGGCTGGCGGGCATGGCGCTCTACACCTCGGCCCGCTGGGGCACCGTCGCCGGGCTGACCGCCCCGCTCGGCGCCTGGGGCACGCTCGTCCTCCTTGCGTGGCAGGGGGTGATCGAGCCCGCCGACCCGCGAGTGTTTGGGCCCACGGACATCCTCGTCCACCTGAGCCAGGCGCCCGGCGTGCTGGTCGCCACACTGCTGCTGCTCGCCGCGGGCGTCCTGCTGCTCTGGCAGGGCACGCGGCTCGTCGGCCGGGAGACCGCCGCGTGGAACTGATCGCCGAGGGGCTGACCAAACGCTACGGCGACGTCCCGGCCCTGACCGGCGTCTCCCTCCGCGCCGGGCCGGGCGTGCTCGCCGTGCTCGGCCCGAACGGCTCGGGCAAGACGACGCTGCTGCGCATCCTCGCCACGGCGCTGCGGCCCGATGCGGGCCGGGCCTCCTTCGCCGGGCGCGACTACGCCGCCGACCCCCGCCCGCTGCGGCGCCGCATCGGCTACCTGCCGCAGGAGATCGACCTGCCGAGCCATCTGACGCCGCGCGGATTCCTCCATTACGTAGCCCGGCTCAAGGGCATCCCGCCCGAGCCACAGACGGACATGCTCCTCCAGCAGCTCGGCCTCGGCGACCTGGCCGACCGCCCGCTCCGGACCCTCTCCGGCGGTCAGGCGCGGCTGGTTGCCCTGGCCCAGGCACTGCTCGGCCGCCCGCGCCTGCTGATCCTCGACGAGCCGCTCACCGGCCTCGACACCACCGAGCGAGCCCGCGTCCTGCGCATCATCGCCGGTCCTCCCGGCGAGCGGGTGGTGGTCCTGAGCAGCCACGTCCCGGCCGATATCGAGGCCGGCGCCGCGGCCGTGCTGATCCTTCAGCAGGGCACCGTCCGCGCCCAGGGGAGCATCGACACTATCCGCGCCCTCGCCGCCGGCCAGGTTCACGAGGTGACGGTCCCCACCGCCGACCTCGAGCACACCCTCCGCGCCTGCCAGGTCAGCCAGATGACCCTCCACGCCGACCACGCCCTCCTCCGCGTCGTCGGCCCCCTCCCACCCGGTCTCACCGGGGTGCCGGTCACACCGACGCTGGAG
>NZ_JADGHZ010000206.1 GCF_019683595.1 Sphaerobacter sp.
GCCCCACCCATCTCCTGACCGAGCCCGGCGTCGGCTACGTCCTTGCCGCCGAGCCGGACGAGAACGATCCTGCCTGATCCGGCAGGTTACGCCCCCGCGCCGCACCCGACATCCGCCGCATCGGCATTCTCACGCAATTCTTACGCCGGATGGCCACCTTCCTATGGGATTCTCACGCCCGAATCTACGAAAATCGGGGCGGCGGGCGCCGGTGTCCCGCCCGTGGGACGGCAATAGGAGAGAAGGTGGTTATGCAGCAACAGGAGCAAGCCGAGGTCGCAGGCAGGTCGGTCGACATACGTGCCCGCGAGCGACAGGGCTCTACTCTCCTCGAGGACGCCAGCGCGCAGTTTCGTGCAGCCGCGGCGCACCTCGGCCTCGATCCCGGATTGCAGCAGGTGCTGGAGACGCCCGAGCGCGAGATGAGCGTCGCCCTTCCGATCGAGATGGACGACGGCCGCATCGCGGTCTTCCAGGGCTACCGTGTACAGCACTCCCGCCTTCGCGGCCCGGCCAAGGGCGGCATCCGCTACCACCCGTCAGTCGACCTAGACGAGGTCCGCGGGCTGGCAGCCCTCATGACCTGGAAGTGCTCCCTCCTCGACCTCCCCTACGGCGGCGGCAAGGGCGGGGTCAACTGCGACCCGTCGCTCCTCTCCGCCAGCGAACTGGCGCGGCTCACACGTGCCTACGCCACCGCCATGCTCCCGATTATCGGCTCGCGCATCGACGTTCCC
This sequence comes from Sphaerobacter sp., assembly GCF_019683595.1. Lineage (GTDB taxonomy): Bacteria > Chloroflexota > Chloroflexia > Thermomicrobiales > Thermomicrobiaceae > Sphaerobacter. Next base: position 738 of record NZ_JADGHZ010000206.1, read on the forward strand.
GCGCCGGATGTCAACACCGACGAGCAAGTCATGGCCTGGTTCCTTGACGCCGTCGAGGCGCAGACCGGCGTCTTCGATCCGGCCGTCGTGACCGGCAAGCCCCTGGCCATCGGCGGCATCCCCGGGCGCGGCGAAGCCACCGGCCGCGGCGTCGCCCTGATTACCATGGAGATGCTCAGGCGCCGGGGAATCGCGCTTAAGGATGCTCGGATCGCGGTTCAGGGCTTCGGCAAGGTTGGCGGGCATACGGTTCGCATCCTCGCCGACGCCGGGTGCCGTATCGTGGCCATCAGCGACATCAGCGGCGGGCTCTACAACCCCAATGGACTGGACATCCCGCGCATCGTCGCCCACACCCGCAACCACCCGCGCGGCCTCCTCGAGGGGTATCCCGGCGAGGACGCCGAGCCCATCGGCGCCGCCGAGCTGCTGACCGTGGACTGCGACGTGGTGATCCCCGCCGCCCTCGAGGGGCAGATCACCGTGGCAAACGCGGGCGATATCCGCGCGCCGATCATCGTCGAAGCGGCCAACGGTCCGACCACCGGCGAGGCCGACCGCATCCTGCAGGATCGCGGTATCACGGTCGTGCCCGACATCCTGGCCAACGCCGGGGGCGTCGTCGTCTCCTACTTTGAATGGATTCAGGGCCTCCAGGGCACGAAGTGGACCCTGGAGGAGGTTCGCGCGCGCCTTGACCGCATGATGCTCGACGCCTTCGAGGCCGTGCTCCAGCGGGCCGAGGCGGAGGATGTCAGCCTGCGGTTGGCTGCGTACCTGATCGCCGTCGGCCGGGTGGCGGAGACTGCCGCGTTGCGCCGGACGGCCGGCGCGTAACCGGGCGAGACCGATACCCGGAGGAATAGGGGTTTTCGCTATGGCAGAGGCCCTGAGCGCTCCAGCGGAACTGGATCACGCCGCACCCCAGATGATCGAGCAGGCGGTCGCGGTCACGGCGCGCCGGATGCACCTCCCCACCCCGCTGTCCGCGTTCGCGCGGCTCGAGGCGAACGACCCGACGGCCGTCTCCTACTTCCGCTACGAACTGGCGCGCCAGGTCGCGCTGCTGCTCCTGCGCTACGATCGAAACGTTGTCGCGCTCTACGAGGAGCAGGAGGTTCCGGACGGGGAGGAGCTGGCGCCGCCGGAGGCGTCGCTGTACGACGCCCTCCGTGTCTACGTGCTCGTCGAGCAGGACACGCGCGCCCTCGACCACCTGCTGGAAGCCCTGGACCGGGCGCTGGTGACGGCCATCGCGCAGCGCTTCGGACAGCCACCCAGCCGGTACCTGCACGCCGTGGTGGTGGATCGAGCGCGAGCCAACCTGCTCCGGCCCCGTGCGCACGGCCACCGTCCCCGCCCGGCGCTGGTCCTGGCACGCGAGTCGATCGCGGAGATGAGCGACTAGCGGATGCTGTTCCGACGGGACGAGGTCTTGCACATCACCGGCGCCAGCGAGGACGAGCTGGCCCGGTTGGAACAGAAGCGCCTGGTAGTACCGGTCCGGCCCTGGTGGACACTGGGGCTGGGCCGGTACTACCGTGAAAGCCACCTGGATGTGGTGCGCTGGCTGGTGGAAGCCCAGCGCGCCGAGGATGAATCCCTCGCACGTGACGAGCGTTCTGGCCGGCCCCGCGGGCGCCGGGGGTAGTTGACGCTGGTCCATCGCGGCGGTACGCTACCCGTTGTGGGAACAGATAGGTCGACATGCCGCACGTGATACGTGCGGCCATGTGCCTCGACGATCCCGGTCATATCAGTGGGGGTTCGTCCACCCACAGCGAGTGTCAAGGAGTGGATGGTCTTGGTGTCTGCACAGCCCGAATCCGGCCCCACGCTCACGGTAGGGGTGCCTCGGGAGACGATCCCTGGGGAGCGACGGGTCGCCCTCACGCCGGATGTCGTCAAGCGACTGTCCGGCCGCGGCTTCCGCATCCTGGTGGAGCGCGAGGCTGGTGTTGCAGCCAGCTACCCTGACGGGCTCTACACGGAAGCCGGCGCGACGATCGTCCCCGATGTCGCGCAGCTCTACCGCGAAGCGGATGTGATCCTCAAGGTGCAGCGGCCGACCGACGATGAGGTGCCGCTGCTGCGCGAGGGCCAGGTGATCATTGCGTTCCTTTCGCCGCTCACCCGCCCCGAGCTCGTGGTGCAGTTGGCGGAGCGCAAGGTCACCGCGCTCAGCATGGACGCGATCCCGCGTATCACCCGCGCCCAGCCGATGGACGCGCTCTCGTCGATGAGCACCATCGCCGGCTATAAGGCGGTGCTGCTCGCCGCGAATGCGCTGTCCAAGTTCTTCCCGCTCCTCATGACCGCCGCCGGGACGATCCCGCCGGCCCGGGTGCTCGTCCTCGGGGCCGGTGTGGCTGGACTCCAGGCGATCGCCACCGCCCGTCGCCTCGGCGCCGTGGTGGAGGCGTTCGACACCCGCCCGGTGGTCAAGGAGCAGGTCGAGAGCCTGGGCGCCACCTTCCTCGAGCTCGACGTCCAGAGCTCGCAGGACGCGAGCGGCTACGCCACCGAGCTGGAAGAGGAACACATCAAGCGGGAGATCGCCCTCATTAAGGAACACGCGGCCCGCTCCGATGTGATCATCACGACCGCACTCATCCCGGGTCGTCCCGCACCGCTGCTCCTGCCGGAGGACACGGTTGCCAACATGCGGCCCGGCTCGGTGATCGTCGACCTGGCCGCGGAGATGGGCGGCAACTGCGAGCTGACGAAACCCGGTGAGACGATCGTCCGCCACAACGTCACGATCATGGGCCCGCTCAACCTTCCGAGCGAGATGGCCTACCACGCCAGCCAGATGTACGCCAAGAACATCGGCGCGCTCCTCGAGCACCTGGCGCCGAACGCCAACCTGACGTTCGACATGGAGGACTCGATTACCGCGGGCGTGGTCCTGACGCGGGACGGCGAGGTTCTGCACGGACCGACCCGTGAGTGGATGAAGGAGCGAGTGGCGTGAACCAAGAGCTCATCCTGGGCGCCTACGTCTTTATCCTGGCGCTCTTCCTCGGCGTGGAGGTCATCGGCCGCGTTCCATCGACGTTGCACACACCGCTGATGTCCGCCACCAACGCCATCCACGGCATCGTGCTCATCGGCGCGATCCTCGTCGCGGGGACAGCCGATTCGCCCCTCCTCTACGTGCTGGCCTTCGTGGCACTCGTGCTCGGGGCCGGTAACGTCTTCGGGGGCTTCGCTGTCACCGATCGGATGCTGGAGATGTTCAAGAAGAAGCCGGTGGAGAAGCGGTGATTACTGACGCTCGCGCAGCCATAATTGCAGTCGCCTATCTCATCTCCGCAGTCCTCTTCATCTTCGGTCTCAAGCGTCTCAGTTCCCCGGCGACGGCCCGCCACGGCAACCGGATTGCCATCCTCGCCATGACGATCGCGGTCGTGGCCACCCTCCTCGACCGCTCGATCACCTGGAAACCGCTCAACATCGCCATCATCGTCGTCGGCACCGTCATCGGCGCCGCGCTCGGGGTCTACTTCGCCCGCACCGTCCAGATGACGGCCATGCCGCAGATGGTGGCCCTCTTCAACGGCATGGGCGGGGGGACCGCAGCCTTCGTCTCGGTCGCGGAGTTCATTCGATTCAGCGAGGAGGCGTCTTCCATCGGCGCCGGGGAGGCGCTCTCCGTCTCGGCCGGCACCGCCATCGGTGCGCTCTCCCTCACCGGTAGCCTGATCGCCTTCGGCAAGCTCCAGGAACTGATCTCCGGGCGGCCGATCCGCTTCCCAGGCATGTCGGCGCTCAACGCGATCCTCTTCATCGTGATCCTCGCCCTGGGCGCGGTAGTGGTCGGCTTCGACGGGGGTGACCTCTTCGTCTGGCTGCTGCTGGCCGTGGCGATGGTCCTGGGCGTGCTGGTCGTGCTCCCGATCGGCGGCGCCGATATGCCGGTCGTGATCGCGCTGCTCAACTCCTTCACCGGCATCGCCGCCGCGCTGACCGGTTTCGTGGTTCACAACCAGATCCTGGTGGTCGCGGGCGCGTTGGTCGGCGCCTCCGGTGGCTTCCTCACCGTGCTCATGAGCCACGCCATGAACCGCCCGCTGAGCAACGTGCTCTTCGGCGCCTTCGGCGCGGCCTCCTCGGCCGGCGCCAAGGTCGGGGAAGCCAAGCCGATCCGGGAGACGACTCCCGAGGACGCGGCGGTGGTCATGGCCTACGCCAACGAGGTCATCATCGTTCCGGGCTACGGCCTGGCGGTGGCCCAGGCGCAGCACCAGATCCGCGAGCTGGCCGACGAGCTGGAGAAGCGCGGCGTCACCGTCAAGTACGCCATCCACCCGGTCGCCGGGCGCATGCCGGGCCACATGAACGTGCTGCTGGCCGAGGCGAACGTGCCGTACGACCAGCTCTTCGAGATGGATCAGATCAACAACGAGTTCGCCCACGCCGACGTGGCCCTGGTCGTCGGTGCCAACGACGTGGTCAACCCGGCCGCACGCACCGACCCGAGCAGCCCGATCTACGGCATGCCGATCCTCAACGTGGATCAGGCGCGCACGATCATCGTGCTGAAGCGGTCGATGCGCCCCGGCTTCGCCGGGATCGAGAACGAACTGTTCCACGACCCGAAGACGGTCATGCTCTTCGGCGACGCCAAGGAGTCGCTCACCAAGCTCACCAACGCCGTCAAGGCCGCCTGAGCGAGCGCCTCCCAGCCGTAGGCAACCCGCCCCTCGCCCAGTGCAGAGCGAGGGGCATTTTTTCTCCAGGCACGTCGGCATCCCGCGCGTATCGGTAGCTTTCACCGTGGTACCACAGGTCTGCGTGGTCGGCACGTGCCCGGGGGTAATGGAGTTTGACGAAGTATTCTCGTCTTCCCGCCACCCGTTCCGGCACGGCTGTCATCCTGAGCGGAGCCGGCCGGCGCCCCGCGCCGGGCGGCGGAGC
>NZ_JADGHZ010000037.1 GCF_019683595.1 Sphaerobacter sp.
TTCTTTTTTGTGGGGTGGCCGGGTGGGGGGCGGGGGCGGGGTGGCTTTAGCCCCGGGCACGTGCCACGACGCGGGGATCCCGACGCCACCCATCCCGGGCACGGGCCACGACGCGGGGATCCTGGCATCACTCGCACGGTCACCGTTGGGCTACTAGCCGGCTGACGGGGTTTGACGAATGACCATGATCCAGCAGAGCCGCTATCGTCACTCGTTTGCTGCGTTCCCGTGACGGGTGACACGAAAAAACGCAGCCCCCGTCGCTGTGTGTCGCGACCACGGCCTGGACGGAAAGCCTTGTCGCGGGGATCGTTTCCGTGCCACAGTTCGGGCGCGCGGTGCTGGACCTGCGCAGGCATGAGGGGGAGGCGAGGCGTGACCGGGACCGAGACCGAGACGCCACGGCGCGGAGCACGTGGGGCGCTGCGGCAGCCGCCCGAGGTCCGGGCGATGTTCGACCGCATCGTCCGGCGCTACGACTTGATGAACCGGCTCATGAGCCTCGGGCGCGACGTCGCCTGGCGGCGCCTGGCCGCCCGCGAGGCGCTCGCCGGAGGTGCCCGGCAGGTGCTCGACGTGGCGACCGGTACCGGCGACCTGGCGCTCGAGCTGGCGCGCCAGGGGGCCCCGCGTGTCGTCGGCGCCGACTTCTCCCGCGGGATGCTGCAACTGGCTGCGGACAAGATCCGCGGTCGCGGCGCGTCAATCCGGTTGCTCCAGGCCGACGCGATGGCGCTGCCGTTCCCGGACGGCGCGTTCGACGCCTGCACCGTTGCCTTCGGCCTGCGAAACATGCCCGACTACGAGGCCGCCGTCGTCGAGATGTCTCGCGTGCTCCGGCCGGGCGGCCGGTTGGTGGTTCTGGAGATGACTCCGCTCCGTGTGCCGGTGCTGCGCACGCTCTTCCGCTGGTACTTCGATCGCCTCGTTCCCCTGATCGGTGGGCTCATCAGCGGCGACCGCGACGCCTACCGCTACCTGCCCACCTCCGTCAGTGCCTTCCCCCCGGCCGAGGAGCTGGCCGCGATTATGACCCGCGCCGGGCTGGCGCCGGTCCGCTACCAGTACCTGATGATGCGCACCGTCGCCCTGCACGTCGGCGTCAAGCCGGGCACAACTCCCCGGTAGGGCCGTTTGAGCGGAGGAGGTCCTGGGCAGGGGCGCTACATCGTGGCCGGCATGCTGGCCGGCATGGTGGTGAGCAGCAACTCCGGCATGACGAGCACCAGGGCGCCATAGGCGATGAGGGCGATAGCCGCGACCTGCGCCAGTCGCGGTCCGATCGGCAGCGCCTTTTCGGCGAAGATCAGCACCGTGACGAGCGCCATCACCGCGACGTTCATAATCCCGAGTGGAAATAGAATCACGAACAGCAGCCAGCAGCACCCGAGGCAGTAGCTCCCGTGTTCGAATCCCATCCGGAACGCGCCCCAGGCGCCATCGCGCCATGAGGTGAGGATGAATGCCAGCGGGGTGCGGCACTTGGCCAGGCAGGCGCGCTTGAGCGGGGAGAGCTGGTAGAGCCCGGCGAGGATCAGGATCGCGCCGCCGATCTGGGCCGCGTGCTCCATCAGCCACATGTTGCGCCGTGCCATTTCAGTGACCCCGATCGCCGCGCCGTAGGCCACCACGCCGAAGAGTGCCCAGACCAGGAGGTACGCCGCGACGAAGATCCAGGTCGGCACGTAGGGCTGTCCCTGCGCCCGGCGCCCGGCGTAGACACTGGCGAAGGTCAGGACCATCGGCGCCGCCGTCGGGAACATCATGGCCACCATCATGACGACCCAGATGGCCAGGAACAGCAGCGCGCTCATCCCCATCGTCAGGCCCATGCCCGCGCCACTGCCTGACACCCGCCACTGCCAGATCAATACGCCCCAGGCGGCGGCAGCCAGGACGAGGAGCACGCCCAGGATCACCGCGCGCTCGCGGGACCATGCGGGTGATGCCGAGGCGGTCATGCGAACTCCTCTCCGCGCCGCCGCTCGCCGCGGTGGGCTTCGGGTCTCGGGCTAGGGCGTGTGGCTACCCCGACCACGAGATCGGGGCGTAGTGCCCGTTCTTGCCGGAGTTGTCCCAGGTCATCCCGTAGTCGCTGAAGGTGCTGCCCGAGGTGCCGACGGCGAAGGCCACCTTGCTGGCGAAGGGGTGCGCGTTCTCCGCCCAGATCTCATGATCGGGGTCGAAGCTGGGCGCCGGCTGCACCCCCATGCTGAGCACACTGGGGATCTCCATCGAGCGGCGCTTCCCCTCCCGCCGATAGGTAATCGGCGCCGTCTTCACGCCGAGGATGGTGGACACCAGCGGGGTCAGCAAGGCGATCGGCCCTCCAGCGGCGCCGGTGAAGATCGCCTGCAACGCGGCGCGCTGCTCGTCCGTCGCCCGCTCATCCAGGTAGGCAGCGAACGACCAGTTACCCTGACCCATCGGGCCCGGAGTGCGAACGATCGCCGCCGCGTTCAGGCCGTCCAGCGAGACGCCCTGATAGTGCCCCCGGTCGATGTGGAACCCGAACGCGACCTCGCAGGCCCCCTGGGTCGGCTGCGATGTGAACGGTGGGGCGGAGGAGAAGAGGCAGGGACAGACCACGTCGCAGTTACAATTCTCGAAGTAGTCGCCCTCAATCTGCCATCCGGACGATGCAGTCATCGGCAGCCCCCTGCTCATTCGTCGTGGCGCGGTCGCCCGAGCGACTGGCACCTGATGCCGGTACGGCAGGGGCGAGATTGCGCGAACGTTCCCATTCCTATGCTCAGACTACGCTTCATGGTAATCATGTCAAGTGACTGTTACGTCATGAATATGCTTCCTGGCCCATGTCTGCCCGCTCGACAGGTTCAGTCGACCGGAGGGAAGTACTGCGGTGCCTCGCGACGGTCGCGCATTCCGTACTCGCGGATGATACGCACCTGCCGGTGGCGTACGTCCTTGGCCCAGGCCGATGCCGCCGACGGTGCATCCCGCCAGGACATGAGGAGCAGGTGCTTTCCGGGCTGGTAGATGCTCTCGAACCGCGCGTGCTCGACGGCGTTGCCCATGGCCGGCGGTGTGGGAGGCGGCACGGCGTCGGGTGCTGGGGACAGCGTCTCGGTGATCGTGACGACCTTCGCCTCGCCGACCTCGGTCAGGTCGAGGCGCGTCGGCCGGGGTTCCAGCCCGGCGGGCGGGTGCGTGTCCGCCGTCACCTCGCCGACGCGTAAGCGGTAGTCGGCGAAGATCTCGAATCGCCCGGGCACCTGGCCGCGCGTGTAGTGCAGCGCGTTGGTCCGCCAGCGGATCAGCGCCTTCTCGTCGCGCCAGGTTGAGAGGGAGAGGAGCCCGCTCTCATCCCCGATGCGCCGGAACCGCTCGTTGTCGATGAAGCCTTCGATCTGCTCCAGCTCCGGCCGCAGCAGCCGGGCGATCTCCAGGTACTCGTCCCAGCGTTCCGGCTTGGGCCACACCTCGAAGAGCACGACGAACATGTTTGACCTCCTTCACCGGCTTCGCCGGCGTGCGACGGATCAACCCCACGGGGCGGGGCTTTTCCTGCCAGTGGCGCTTTGCTCCCCTGCCCAGGGTCGGGGAGTGCGCGGGATCCCCCGGCGGCGTGGTGTGCGTCCGGGGGCGTGGCGCGTTCACGCCACCCACCCCCGGGCACAGGCCGACCACGTACACTCCGAATAATTCGTCAACCGTCGTTCCACCCGGGCTCGAGCCGACCGTGTACACCCGCCGTCACACGCCATGCGCCCGGCCCTGTCCTCGGCAGCGACCGCCTCATGTCGCTGCTTCAGACATTACGCCCCGTCCCACGGGGATGCTTCGATCCAGACCGAAGTATCGGCGCGGATGCCCGGGTATACTGGCGGCATGGCGACGCATGTACGGCTTGCACAGATCGGTGCCTTGTTTGCGGAACCCACCCGCGCGGTGATGCTGGCGGAGTTGATGGGGGGTCGTGCGCTGACGGCAACGGAGTTGGCGGCTCGGGCGGACATCGCGCCCTCGACGGCCAGCACCCATCTGGCCCGGCTCGTGGACGGCGGGTTGCTCGCGGTAGAGGTCCAGGGGCGTCACCGTTACTACCGCCTGGCAGGACCGGAGGTTGCGCGCATGATTGAGACGCTCGGTGCCTTCCCGCAGCCGGCCGAGGATCAGGACGTGTCCGAATGTGAGGAGGTCGAGGGACTGCGCTTTGCCCGCACCTGTTACGACCACCTCGCCGGTCGCCTCGCGGTGGCGATCCGGAACGCGATGATCGAGCGGGGGCTACTGTTGGAGCATGGCGCGGAGCATCAGGTCACGCCTGCTGGGGAGGCGTGGTTCGCGGACTTCGGCGTGGACCTCGCGGCGGCGCGCCGGGCGCGCCGCTCCTTTGCCCGCCGGTGCCTGGACTGGACCGAGCGCCGGCCGCACCTGGCCGGCGCTCTTGGGGCGGCATTGCTGGTCCGGCTGGTCGAGCGTGGCTGGATCGTGCGCGTCCCCGGCGAGCGTCTGGTCGAGTTGACCCCGGCCGGCCGCGCTGGGCTCGCCCGCGAGCTGGGTCTACGCTTCCCACTCTCCAGCGACCAGCGCTAATCCGCCACGCTCCCTAGCTGTACGCAACACGCAGTACGCACTACCCCTGCGTCTCGCTCAACGCTGCTTCCAGCGTGTCGAGGTACTCCGCCATCGTCGCGAAGGCCGCTTCGTAGGGTGCCGCCGTTGTGAGGTCGACCCCGGCGTCACGCAGCAGGTCGAGCGAATCCTTCGACGACCCGGCAGCCAGGAAGGTGAGGTACCGGTCACGTGCCTCCTCGTCCCCGGACAGCACCGCCGAGGCCAGCGCCATGGCCGCGATCAGCCCCGTCGCGTACTGGTAGACGTAGAACGCCCGGTAGAAGTGCGGCACACGCGACCACTCGACCGCCAGTTGCTCGTCTGCCGCGAAGTCGGGGCCGTGGTACTCGGTCGCCAGGCGGGTGTACTCGGTCATAAGCCGCTCCGGCGTCAGCCCCTCGTTCGCCTCGACCACCTGATGTGTCAGCAGCTCGAACTCGGCGAACATCGTCTGCCGGAAGATCGTGGTGCGGATCGACTCCAGCGCGTCGTTCACCAGGTACGCCCGCTCCCGCGGGTCGGTGCTGCGCTCCAGCAGGTGTGCCGTCAGCAACCGCTCATTGAAGGTGGATGCCACCTCGGCGACGAAGATGGTGTAGGACGACGTGGGGTGCGGCTGGTTCGCCGCGGAGAAGTACGAGTGCATCGCGTGGCCCAGCTCGTGGGCCAGGGTGAAGACGTCGTTGAGCGTGCCGCCCCAGTTCAGCAGCACGTAGGGGTGCACCCCGTAGACGCCGAGGTTGTACCCGCCGGAGCGCTTCCCCACCGTCTCGTGCACGTCGACCCAGCGGGAACGCAGCCCTTCGCGCACCGCATTCACGTACCGCTCGCCGAGCGGGGCGAAGGCCGCCACCACGGTCTCGGTCGCCTCCTCATAGGAGAAGGTCCGCTCCGGCATCTCCACCAGCGGCACGTAGAGGTCGTACATGTGGACCTCGTCCAGCCCCAGAACCCGCTTGCGCAGCGACACGTAGCGGTGGAGCAGCGGGAGGTAGCGGTGTACCGTGTCGATCAAGTTGGTGTAGACCTCGAGCGGGATGTCTTCCGGCTTCAGCGCCGCCTCGAGCGCGCTGTTGTACCGGCGCACCCGGGCGAAGAAGGCGTCGCGCTGGTTGCTGGCCGTGAGCAGCGCCCCGAGCGTGTTCCGGTGGGCATGGTAGGGGGCGTGCAGCATCTCGTAGGCGTCGCGGCGGACGCGGCGATCCCGGCGCTCGAGCAGGCGCAGGTAGCGCGCCTTGGTCAACTCGACCGGCGTGCCGTCGCTGTCGATGACCGTGCCGAAGCGGATGTCGGCGTTGTCGAAGAAGGTGAAGACGTTTGAGGCGGTCTGCGCCATCTCCGCCGTCTCGGCCAGGATCTCCTCGACCTCGGCGCTGCGCACGTGCGGTCGCTGGCGGATGGTGCGCTCGATGAGTCGCCGGAACGGCTCCAGTCCCGGCTCAGCGTCGAGGAAGCCGCGGAGTTGCTCGTCGGTGAGGGTCAGCAACTCAGGCTGGATCCAGGCCGTCGCCCGCCCGGCGGCGACCACCAGCGCCATCACCTGCTCATAGCGCTGGATCGCGGCCGTGTTGCGGGTATCCTCGTCCCGCTCCAGCATCGCGTAGGCGAACAGGCGCTCCAGCCGTTCGTCGATCTGATCCGCCAGGGAGAGCGCGGCCAGCAACTGCTGCGGGCTCTGGCCGAGCGTGCCCCGGAAGGCCTCGATGTCCGGCAGTGCGGCCTGGACGGCCTGACGCTCGGCCTCCCACGCCTCGGCGCTTGGGAACAGGTGGGTCAGATCCCACCGCTCGCTCTCGGGAACCGCGTCGCGCGTCATCTGCGCCATGAGCCTCGACCTCCTCGCATCGGTACCCATCCGCCGGTCGGGCCGTGGAGCCAGCGCCCCGGCCGCCGTCAGTCTACACGGAAGCGCTCGCAGGAGCCGCGCCTGGCTACCATCCGGCGGCGTCTTGCCGTATCATCTCCTCGGTACGTCGACCGGCAGGGTAGCCGGATCGGCCGGTTCATGCTATGGTGCCAGTGTAGCGCGGCCCATGAGCGTGCCCTTCTACGTGTGAACGAACGACGCGCGACAGCGAGTGACCCCGACAGGGGACGGCGGACGAGAGGAGCGAGTGGTGGCCCAGGGCTACCTGATGATCGAGCTGGGGATAATGGGGCTCTTCGGTGGGTTCTGGAGCATCGCGGGCACCCGCTTGGTGCGTGAGCAGGGTTATCCCTGGCTGGAAAAGATCGGCTACGCCGCCGGGGTGGTGTCCCTGGTGCTCTCCATCATCTACATCGTCTGGGGCTTCACCCGCTAGCCGCGCCCTCACGAACGCGTTGTCAACCGCCCCTCCCCGAGCTTTCGGGGAGGGGCGGCGTTGTTCTGTTCCGGATGAGATAGGTTCCCTCGTTCGATTCGTGCCCTGCGTTCCGTGGGCGTGGCCCGGCTGTGATCCCAGGTCACCGGGCGGGCACCACCTGAGGTGGTGACACCGGGGTGGGACCTTTCGACGGGGACTGCTGATCCTATCCCTCTCCGTCGCCCGCGCGCACGGCCTCGCGGGCGGGTCGATCGGCCATCGGCGCCGGCTGGCCGACCTTGAGTTGCACGAGCGTCGGCGGGAACAGCAGGTCGAGCGTCCAGTCGATCGTCACCCGCAGGCGCTTCTCCCAGCGCAGCAACTGCGACAGATAGTAGGTCCGGAACATCCACCAGGCCGGGAACCCGGAGAAGGTCCAGCCCCGCAGGTTCACCACTGCCGAGCGGTGGCCCAGCGCTACCATCTGCCCGAGCGTGCGGTAGGTAATGGGCTTGGGCGACCGGCCGCGTAGCCGTGCGGCCACGTTGTACGCCAGGACGCGCGCTTCGCGGACCGCGTGCTGTGCGGTCTGCGGGTACGGCTGCCCGGTGGTCGGGTCCGGCACCCGTGCGTTGTCCCCGAGCGCCCAGACGTTGGCCTGGCCCTCGACGGCCATGTAGTCGTCCACGATCAGGCGGCCCCGCTCGTCCTTCGGCAGTGGCAGGTCGCGCACCAGGGGGTTCGGCATGACGCCGACCGAGCCGACCACCGTCTCCGTCTCGATCACCGTGCCGTCGTCGAGTCGCACCGCGGTCGGCTCGACCGCCGCGACGCGCTTCCCGAGCATCACCTCAACGCCGCGGGAGCGCAACTGCTGCTCGGCGAACTGACCCAAGTTCTCCGGCAGGTCGGGGATCAGACGGTCACCGCCATGGATCAGGACGATCCGGAAGTCGTCCGTGCTGAGATGGGGGTAGTGCTTGGCGGCATCGTGGAGCAGGTCGGTGATCTCGGCCACCACCTCCACCCCGTTGGCGCCACCGCCGACGACCACCACCGTGAGCAGCCGGGCCTTGGCCACCGGATCGGTCTCGATGTCTCCCTGCTCCAGGATGTCGATCAGATGGTTCCGCAGGGCGAAGGCGTGGCTCAGCCGCTGCACGTCGAAGGCGTACTCGCCCAGACCGGGCACCCGCTCGACGTTCGGCACGCCGCCCAGCGCCAGCACCAGGTGGTCGTAATACAGCGAGCGTGGCTGTTGCCGGTGGCGGTACAGGCCGTGGCGAATATCCACCCGCTGCTCCGCCAGGTCGATGCCGGTGACCTCGCCGACGTACAGCGTTGCGCGTGGCACCAGCAGTCGGATCGGGTTCAGGATGTGCTCGGTCTCGATCGCCCCGGAGACGATCTCGGGGATCAGGGGGTAGAAGACGAAGAAGTTCTCGCGGTTCACGATCGCGATCTCGGCCGGCGTGCGGCGTAGCCGCTTCTGCAGCTCGAATGCGGTGTAGACGCCGGCGAAGCCGCCGCCCAAGATCACGATACGGGGTGCCTGGCTCTCACCCGGTCGAAGCCATTCCATCGGTTCGGCGTCCCCTCTACGTACACGTAGCGCGGTGAGGATGTCGTCCGCCCGCTCGTCCCCGGGATCGGACCCGGGACGAGCCCTATACTTCAAAAAAACACCGCCGGCGCAGTGGGCCATCCTGCCACGGGGCCGGTCAGAGTGGCCCGGAGGTGGTAGGCCCGCTCACTCCCCGGCCGCGGTTTCGGTGGCGTGGTGCCGGGGTTGGTAGGTGCCCCCTCGGTCCAGGCTCGGCTCCAACTCACGCTCGCGCATACCGGTCACGCACGCGCATCGCGTGCAGCGCGCCGGGTGCGATCTTGTCGTACTCAATTCGCTGTGGCAGGGGAACAACTCCAATCACCCATCGCTCAAGCCCAGCGGACGTGTCCCGCTCGGGTTACGGCAGCACCTTCAGGATGCCGGAGGCACCGAGGTAACTGTCGCGCATGCTGTGGTCCACGATTGGATATTCGCCGGGTTTGGGAATGACCACGTCGAGGATCGCCCCGGCGCCCGGCGCGATCGAATAGGTCGAGACCCCGCTCAGGGCGTGCGCCGGGTCGCCGTCTGGGTAGACGTTGGCGAAGATCCCTCCGATCACGTGTGGCGCGCTCCACTGACTCGGCCCGGCGTTCACCACGTAGAGCCGCACTCGCTGGCCGGCGTGGGCGGTCAACGGGTGGTCGCGGTACTGAAAGGCGGCGCCGTTGAACACCACCAGATCGGGGATCGCCTGCTGCATCTTGACGTAGTCGGGACCCATTGTGTTGCCCTGGATCTGCTTGGTATACCACTCGCTCTGCACCAGCACGTAGCTGACATCGGCAGGCGGCAGCGGCGTCGTCGGGTCGACCACGATCGCGCCGTACATGCCGTTGCCGATGTGGAACAGGACCGGCGTGGTGCCGCAGTGGTACATGAAGACGCCGGGCACCTCGGCCACGAAGGAGAACTGCACCGATTGCCCGGGGTCCGCGTTGCGGTAGGCGACTGCAGGGTCGATCTGCGCGGCGTGGAAGTCGATCGAGTGCTGCATCGTGCCGTCGTTGGTGAAGGTCACGTTCACCGTCTGGCCCTGGCGCACGTGGAGGATCGGCGCGGGCACCGTGTCGTTGAAGGTCCAGGCCTCATACGCCACGCCGCTGGCGATCTCGACGTTCGTATCGGTCGCCACCAGATTCACCGATACCTGATCACCGGTGCCGAGCAGCGGCGGCAGGGTTGCATCGCGCGGGTTGGCGATCGGGTTGGAGGAGGCGAGTTGCAACGGCGTCACCGCCGCCGCGGCGTTCTTGGGCGTCGGGGCGGCCGCGCTAGTAGCGCTTTGCAGGCCGCCGAGGAGGAAGATCAGCGCGCCCGCGATCACCGCGATCGCGAGTGCCTGCTCCGGCCAGGGCAGGATCCGCGCTGGGTGACCCATCGGCCGCCGGCCGGACGGCTCGGACAAGCGCCGCCATCCGGGCCAGCGCCGCTCGATGTAGTAGTCGAGGCTGTAGGGGGATGCACCCTGCCCCCAGCCGAGCAGGATCAGCGCGACGAACAGGAGCACGTAGACCAGGGCCGGACCGATATTGGCCACCCCGGTGGCGTATGGCCCGCTGAAGCCCTCGGCCGTCGCCCAGATCAAGAGGCTGAACAGCGCGCCCGCGACGTAGACCGGCAGGCGCAGCAGTCCCAGCAGAAGCCCGATCGCGATCAGCGTCTCGATGATGCGGGTGAGCCAGACGAAGAGGTCGGCGTTGGGCGTGACGAGATTGATCCAAAAGGTGAACCACGGAGCAAGCCAGATCGGCTGCCCCTGCGCCGCGTTCTGGAGATACCCGACGTAGTGTGCCGCGAACTCCGGGCGCCAAGTCAGGTAGGCGTTGATCGCCCAG
Organism: Sphaerobacter sp.; assembly: GCF_019683595.1. GTDB lineage: Bacteria > Chloroflexota > Chloroflexia > Thermomicrobiales > Thermomicrobiaceae > Sphaerobacter. The sequence goes on from NZ_JADGHZ010000037.1 coordinate 10,311, forward strand.
AGCACGCCGAAGCCAGCACGGACCGCTGCCGTGGCTGCGGCCGGCCACGCCAGCGCCGATCGCTCGAACTCCGTCGTCGCCACTAGTCACCTCATTCCCGGCGCGGCATCGTCGTTGTCGATCGGGCGACGGTGCACGAATGGATGCTGGATTTCGACAGGTGGGACGGCGCCCCAGAGGAGGGCAGACCGACCCCGCGGAGTACAGCGCTAGCATAGGTCGCGCCAACGTCCGCGTCGTTGCGCCAGCACAACTACGGGACGCCACTCCGGTGCCCCGTCTCTCTCCCTTGTGCGCACTGCTGACGCGGCGCTGATGGCTACTCCCCGGGCGGGGCGCCGCGGCCGGTGAAGACGATGGTGGTGCCGTCCGGGGTGTGGCGCTGGAAGTAGTGGACGGGTGCCTGGGCGCCGCCTTCGATCTCGAGCGTGGCCGGTCCGGCCGGCTGCGCCAGCGCGCCTTCGCCGTCCAGACGTGTGGCCGTGCCACGCCAGACGCGATTGCGGCGGTCGATCTCGTACGTGTAGCGCACGGCCGCGAGTTCGGTCCCGTCTGGGGCGAGCAGGCGCCCGACCCCACTGTGGCTCTCCATGCTCGACCTGTCCCCCCGCTCGGTGCCGACCGGTTACTCCTCCAACGGTTGCCGGCCGGCGTAACCCGCGTCGGTCTCGTGCCAGAAGGCGACGGTCGGCTCGTCTACGCGCCAGCAGAGGTAGACCACCCGTCCCCCGCGCAGGCTCGGGAAGTCCACCAGGCCCATGTTCAGGTCCTTCACTTCGATGCCCTGTTCCATGAGCTGCTGCACCTTCTCCTGGAGCGCGGCAACGAGTTCCGCGATCCGTTCCTCGCGCCGGTTGGCCTCGGCTCCATGCCCGTTGCCGCGCATGGCCGGGGTGAGTCGCTGGAGGGCGAGCACCTCCTGATCGAGTTGCTGCTTCTCGGCCTGAATCGCGGTCAGGATCCCGCGCAGCCGGGGGACCAGCGCCCGGGCTTCCTCGACGGTGAAGTAGCGTGGGAATGCGTCCTCGGCCATCGCGGTTTCCGTTCCGGCGCCGTCGCTACCAGGCCAGCGCCTCGGGGCTCAGCGTGCCCCGTGCGATCACGCGCGCGTCCCCGATCAGCCACAGGCGGCCGTCGCGCTGATCGACCGTCAGGCGCCCGCCATCGACCACCAGGTCCACCGGCCAGGGGCGATCCAGCAGCGTGTGGACGACGAACGCGGTGGCGGTGGCGCCCGTGCCGCACGCCTTGGTCAGCGCCTCGACCCCGCGCTCGTAGGTCCGCTGCCGGATCGGTCGATCCGGCGCCACCTCGACGAAGTTGACGTTCGTGCCGGCGGGGAAGTGCTTGTCGTCGTAGCGCAGCGCCCGCCCGAGCGCGGTGAGGTGCTCGTCGGAATGGCGCTCAACGTCCGGCACGAATACGACCGCGTGGGGCACGCCGACCCACAGCGCGTGCAGTGGCCAGCGCTCGTCGCCCGCCTCGACCGTCATGGCTTCGAAGCGGACCTGCTCCGGTTCCGGCATGACGACCTCAAACCGCCCGTCGGGGCGGGCCATAACCGGCAGATCCCCGGAGTCGGTGAGCAGGTGGAATTCGCGGCCCTGCACCAGCCCACGCTCCACGGCGTAGCGCGCGGCGCAGCGGCTGCCGTTGCCGCACATCTCGGCGCGGGAGCCATCCGGGTTGTAGAAGCGGATGCGCGCGGCGTCGGGCCGTTCGGGGCCGATAACGATAATCCCGTCGGCGCCGAGCGACAGCGCGCGAGTACAGAGCTTCTGGGCCAGCCAGCCGAGATCCAGGTCGGCCACGTCCTCTTCAGCCAGCACGATGAAATCGTTTCCCGCCCCGCTCAGCTTCATGAACGGCAGTTCGCCAACCACCCGCGCCTCCCTTGCCGGACGGCTTCGATGCTCCCATGGCACTTCTGCCACGCAGTGTAGCACGCGGAATGCGCGGGAGCGGCGGGCTGGGCACAGCCTAGGGGGCGGTGTGAGGATCTTTGGCTCGTGGCGCGTGCCCGGGCTAAAGCCACCGGGCTGACAAGGGAAGCCGGCTGAAGCCGGCTGGGATTTAGCAGGGTTCACACCCCGGCGTAAGGTCTCGCCGCGCGGCGCGTGCCCGGGGCTAAAGCCGCCGGGCTGAAAACGAAAAGCCCACTAAAGGGGCTGGGGACGCGGTGCCCAATGGGCTGCCGGATCGCGTCAGCCTGGGTGTGGATCACGGGAGCCCCTTCAGTGGGCTTTGTATTGTCAGCCCGGCGGCTCTAGCCCCGGGCACATGCCGGGCGGCGGGATCCTCTCACCACACCGGTTTCCTATTACCGTCGTCCTCAGCTGGCTTCAGCCGGCTTTCGGGGTGAGCCCGGCGGCTTCAGCCCCGGGCACATACCACGGCGCGGGGATCCTCATGGCACCCGCCTCCGGGTCCAAACCGCGGCGCGGCGATCCTGTTGGCACCCGTCCCGGGTACGTGCCGCCCGTCCGCGGCATGGTGGGATGCATTCGGCGTCGCGGTACCGCGCCAGACCAAAGCGGCGGCTCGGGCCGCCGCACTCCAAAGGGATCGGCGGCCCGTCGTCCCCGCTCAGCGTGTCATGGCGGCGGTGCGGGCGGGGAGGGACTCGATGTACGCGATGGCTTCGTCGACCGAGACGACGTCTGCGTACTTCTGGTTGATGTCGAATAGGTTCGCCTCGTGCGGGCCGGGGGCTCGGTCGCCCACGCATTCGCGGGGCACGAGCGTCGGGAAGCCGTACTGTAGTAGGTCGATCGCCGTAGCGCGGATGCAACCGCTGGTCGTCGCGCCGCACAGGATCACGGTGTCGACGCCCTGGGCGATCAGGATCGACGCCAGGTTGGTGCCGAAGAAGGCGGACGCGCCCTTCTTCAGGATCACGGGCTCACCCTCCCGGCGTCCCAGGCGCGGGTCGATCTCGACCCAGCGCCCGCCGAGCTGGAGCTCCGCCAGCGAGGGCGCCTTTTTGATCCAGAGCGCACCGTCGGTCAACCCCGGCTCGAAGCCGATCGTGGTGAAGACCGCCAGGAAGCCCTTGGCCCGCGCGGCGTCGAGGAGTCGGCGCGTCGCCTCGACCTCCGCCGTCAAGTCCGACCCGAGGGAGCAGGCAGGGTCGGTGAAGCCGCAGGAGAAATCGACCACGAGTACCGCCGGGTTCTGCCCGCGCGGCACCGCCTGGCCGAAGCCGGCTCGCTGGTAGATCTGGTGGGTCTGCGCATCGTGCGTCATACCGCTACCCCTCCCGTCGCGCCGGTCAGCTCTTCGCCGAAGCGGGCTCGCTTGATGAACGTCCCCGCGCCCGGCTCCGCGACCAGCTCATCACCCTGAACGATCGTCCGGCCACGCACCATCACGACCTCCGGCGCTCCGGTCACCTGGTAGCCCTCGTACAGGTTGTAGTCGATCAGCGAGTGGTGCGTGGCTGCGGAGATGGTGAGTTGCTTGTTCGGGTCGAAGACGACGAGGTCAGCGTCGGAGCCGACGGCGATGGTGCCCTTCTTCGGGTAGAGCCCGAAGAGCTTCGCCGGGTTGGTCGCCAGCAGTTCCACCAGGCGGTTCATCGAGAAGCGGCCCTGCCGCACGCCGAACTCGTGCATCAGGTGCAGCCGGTTCTCGATGCCCGGCCCGCCGTTCGGGATCTTGGAGAAGTCGTCCCGGCCGAGCGTCTTCTGGCCGTTGAAGTTGAACGGGCAGTGATCGGTTGAGACGACCGAGAGGATGCCGGTCGACAGTGCCTGCCACAGGTGCTCCTGGTGCTCCTTGGGTCGCGGCGGCGGGGTGTAGATCCACTTGCCGCCTTCGAAGTCCGGCTGGTCGAGCACGCTCTCGTCGAAGAAGAGGTACTGCGGGCAGGTCTCGCCCCAGACCTTCCAGCCCTTGGCTCGCGCCTCGGCGACCGGGTCAATCGCCTCCTTGCAGGAGACGTGGACCACGTAGAGCGGCGCGTCGGCGAGGTGGGCGAGCTGGATGGCCCGGTTCGTTGCCTCTCCCTCGGTGATCGGCGGGCGGGTGCGGGCATGCCAGATGGTGCTCGTGTGCCCCGCCGCCAGCGCCTGGCGTACCAGGACATCGATGACGTCGCCGTTCTCGGCGTGCACCATGACCAGGGCACCGGTCTCGTGGGCCTGCTGCATCACCTTGAAGAGGGTCGTGTCATCGACCATGACCGAGCCCTTGTAGGCCATGAAGAGCTTGTAGCTGGTCACGCCCTCGTCCTGTACGACTCGCTTCAGTTCCTCCATGCGTGCGGGGTCGGACAGGTCGGTGATCGCCATGTGGAAGCCGACATCGATCACCGGCTTGCGCTCGCTCATCTTGCGGTGCCAGTCCTCCAGCGCGCTGAAGAGTGAGTGGCCCGGCACCTGGCAGCAGAAGTCGACCAGGGTCGTGGTACCGCCGAAGGCCGCCGCGACCGTCGCCGAGGTCCAGGTGTCGCAGGTGGTGGTTCCGCCGAAGGGGAACTCGATGTGGGTGTGCGGGTCGATGCAGCCGGGCAGGACGTACTTCCCGCTTGCGTCGATCACCGTGTCCGCAGGCATGTCCAGCGACTGGCCGATGAGCGTGATGCGCTCATCCTCGATGTAGATGTCGCCGACGTAGTCGTCGCTGGCGGTGATGATACGCCCGCCTTTGATCAGAACGGACATGGGCTCTCCCTCCCGTGTGGCTACCGGAGGTCGTCGCACCGACAGGAAACCGCTCCGCCGCCCGGTGCGGGGTAGACGCGAGTCCGGCAGCCGACGTCAAGGCCGGTGCCGCGCCGCCCCGTGGGGCAAGCCAGGTGGAAGGGTGGCCTGTCGTGCGTTTCGTGTCCCCATCGTATGCGCGCCGGGCGTGACGTGTCAATCGCACTCCCGCGGTGGACGATGTGCCGGCGACGTGCGGCAGCGGGCGCAGCTCGTGGAGCCGGGCGAGGCGCGGTTCAACGCCCGCGCTACCGGTCGCGCTGGTGAAGGGCGGCGTGGATGGAGCCGCACCGAGGCGGCGGAAGGGCTGCCTCGGTGCGGGCCGTGGCTACTGCGCCGGGGATGTGACCTCGGCGACGAGCTGGATGGGGTTGCCGTCCGGGTCCGCGACCCAGGCCGCGCGTAGGCGGCCGTTGAGGAAGTCGTGTGGCGGGCTCACCGGCTGGGCGCCCTTGGCGAGGAGGTCTGTATAGGTGCGGTCGATGTCGTCGGTCCACAGGCACACCTCTGCCCGTGGTGGGCCGGAGTCCGCCGGGATGTCGTGCACGCGCCGCGCCGATTCGATCGAGGCCAGGCCGAGGATGAAGCCGTCCAGACGCAACTCGACGTGCTCCGGGGTGCCGGTCGTGGGAGTGCGGAAGGTCTCGGTGAAGTCGAATAGCTCGGTATAGAACCGCGCGGCTGCCTCGACATCGCGGACGTAGAAGTTCACCTGCGGATTGCGGAACACGCGCACCCACCTTTCCAGCCCTGGTCAACAGGGCATACGAGTCCGGAACCGCGGCCGGCGGCGCGTCGGGGATGCGCTAGTTCTCGCCCAGACGCGGGTCGAGTGCGTCGCGCAGGCCGTTCCCGAACAAATTGATCGCCAACACCGTGATGTAGATGACGAAGCCCGGGATAAAGATCAGCGTCCAGGAGTGGGAGATGTAAGTGACGGCGTCGCTGAGCATGTTGCCCAGGCTCGGGACGGGCACCTGCACGCCGAGGCCGAGGAAGCTCAGGGCCGCCTCGACCAGGATGAAGGCCGGCAGGGCCAGGGTCGCCCAGACGATGACGATCGGCGTCACGTTCGGCAGGATGTGCCGGATGATGATCCGGCTGTCCGCGGCGCCGAGCACCCGCGCGGCTTCGACGTAGTCGCGGCGCTTGATCGACATAATTTCGCCGCGAATGAGCCGCGCGAGGCCCATCCAGCTCACCGAGGCGATGACGAAGGCGAGGGCGGTGGCGCCGACTGTGAAGAGGGTGTTGATGAAAATCAGCAGGAAGAGTGCTGGGATCGAGAGCATGATGTCGACGAAGCGCATGATGACGGAGTCGATCCACCGACCGTAGTAGCCGGCCAGGGATCCGAGCGTGCCGCCGAAGAGGAGCGCACTGGCGACGGCCAGGATCGCGACCATCATCGACATGCGGGCGCCATAGGCGAGGCGTGTCAGGACGTCCCGACCCAGGTTGTCCGTGCCGAGGATGTAGCCGTCTTCGCCAGGCTTCTTGAACTTGTCGAGCAGAACCTGCTTGTCGTAACCGACGTGCGTGACGTAGCGGGAGATGAGCGGTGCGCCGAACCCGAAGGCGAACACCAGGAAGACCACGACGAGTGACGCCATAGCCAGGCGGTTCCGTCGGAAGCGCGCCCACGCCTGTTGCGCGTTGCTGCGGGGCTTGGTACGGCCGACGCGGCTGAGATCATCTGCGACCCGGCTGGTAGCCGGAGCTGCCGGGCGTCGCTCGGCGAAGCCTTCGGGTCGAACCTCTGCCATCGTTTAGCTCCAACGTTCTATCACGGCAACGTGCCGGCCGGGCACGTCGACGTGCCCGGCTGCCGGTCTTGCCCTAATCGTAACGGATACGCGGATCAAGTACGCCGTACACAATATCTGCAAGCAAGTTCGCGACGACCGTGAGGACCGACACGAACAGAGTAACGCCCATGACCATGGTGTAGTCGCGCTTGTTGACCGAGTCGAGGATCAGCCGCCCCAGACCGTTCCAGGTGAAGATCTGCTCGACAATGACCGAGCCGCTGAAGAGAGTTGGGAGATCCAGGGCCAGCAGTGTCACCAGCGGCAAGATAGCGTTGCGCAGACCGTGACGGAAGATGATGACGACCTCACGGAGTCCCTTGGCCTCGGCAGTACGCATGTAGTCCTGCCGCAGGACCTCGATCATCTGGGAGCGGATATAGCGGGTCCAGGTCGCGGTCTGCACGAAAGCGAGCACGAAGGCAGGCGCGATAAGGTGCTGGACGCGGCTGAGCAGGGTGCAGTTGCCCAGTTCGCAGACCCCGCCGGTGGGGAGGGTGGGCAAGCCCGCGCCCTTCATGCGCACCAGGATGAGGATCACCATCAGGCCCAGCCAGAAGGTCGGCATGGCGAAGCCCGCCACCGCGCCCACGGTGGTTACCTGGTCGAAGGCAGAGTTGCGCCTGACGGCACCGTAGACGCCGACCGGGATGGCGACGATCAGCGACAGGATGAGCGCCGTCACCGTGAGCAGCAGGGTGTTCGGCAGCTTCTCCATGATGGTCTTCATGACCGGCTGGTAGGTGATCAATGAGAGGCCGAGATCACCGCGCGCCACGTGCGAGAGCCACTGGACGTAGCGGACGTGCAAGGGCTGGTCGAGGCCGAGTGCCTTGGCGATACGCTCCCGGTCCTCGGGCCGCACCTGCGGGTTGAACTCGAGGTCGGAGATTGGACTACCGGGTACCAGGTTCGCCAGCGCGAACGTGATGATCGTGATACCGAGCACCAGCGGGACGATCTGGATTACCCGGCGCACGACGTATTGTCCCATGACGCTCTCCCAAACTCGTGGCGGCGCCCGCGCGCCGGGTTGGGATGGGCGCGTCTCCCCGAGTGAGCCTCGGGGAGACGCCCTCCCGGCGACGGGCACCCCGGGCGCGCCGCTGCGCCCGGGATACAACCGCGCCTATGCGTCAACCCACCACTGGTGCGCGTTGAAGGTCGTGTCGACGGCATTGGGCCACAGGTTGTGGACCCGCTTGTTTACGCCGGCGATCGCCTTCGGGAAGTCGAGCACGGGACTCGGCAGCTCATCCAGCAGGATGTTCTGCATCTCAGTGTAGATCCGCTTGCGCTCTTCCTGGTCGGTCGTGGCCAGACCCTGCTTCAGGAGCTCATCGACCTTCGGGTTCGAGTACTTGTTCATGTTGAACCCACCCTCGTAGGCCTCGGTAGCCCACATGGTGGTCTGATCCGGGTCGACGTCCCACTGGAAGCCGACCAGGAACATCTCGAAGTCCTTGCTGCCGGTAATGCGATCGAGGAAGGCGTTCCACTCCTCGGTCTTCGGCGTGCACTCGACCCCGATCTCCTTCCAGGCCTGCTGGAAGACGGTGATGTACTGCTCGCGGACCTGGTTGCCGGCGTTGGTGTAGACGCTGAAGGAGAGGCGCTGGCCGTCCTTCTCGCGGATGCCGTCCGCACCGGGCACCCAGCCGGCCTCGTCCAGGAGCTGCTTGGCCTTCTCCGGGTCGTACTCGTACTTGATGGTGAGCTCGTCGGGGTTGTAGGCCCAGGAGATCACCGGCATGGTGCCCTGCGCAACCTCGCCGAGGCCGAAGCGGATGGCCTCAATCATCGCCTCCCGGTCGAGCGCGTAGAAGAGGGCCTGGCGGACGCGCTTGTCCTGGAAGATCGTCGTCTTGGCCGGGTCGAGCTGGTAGGCGTAGAAGGTGAAGCTGAAGGTGTCGTACTCGTGGACGGTGACGTTCTCCTGGGCCTTCATCTCCTCGTAGCTGGCCTCGTTGATCGGCCCGAAGTCGATCTCACCGGTCTTGAGCTGCTGCACCGCGACGGTCTGGTCGGGGACGACCTTGTAGATGTAGCGGTCGATGTTCGGCTCACCCTCCCAGTAGTTGGGGTACTTGACCAGCGTCAGGTGGTCGTCCTTGACCCACTCCTCGAACTGGAAGGGACCGCTCCCGATGGTCACGCCCTTGGTGCCGACGGAGAACTCGTGCTGCGCCAACTGCGCCGGGTCGACGTCCTTGAGGATGTGCTCCGGCACGATGCCGTAGACCATGTTGCTGACCAGGAAGGGCGCGGTGGGGTTCTTGAGCTTGAACACCACCGTCGACTCGTCGCTCACCTCGACCGTATCGATCCGCTCGGTCAGCTCGGCGGTGCGCGGCGAGTTGGAAGCCGGGTTCATCAACAGGTCGTAGGTGAACTTGACGTCGTCGGCGGTGAGCGGTTCGCCGTCGTGGAAGGTGACGCCACTGCGGAGCTTGAAGGTGTAGGTGAGGCCGTCCTCCGAAATCTCCCACGACTCGGCCAGCTCGCCCTTCGGCTCAGTCGTCTCGACGTCGGGCGTCATGACCCCGTTGAAAATCAGATCGGCGATGCGGCCGGAGGAGGTGTCACTGACGAGCACCGGATTGACGGTCTTGGCGTCAGCAAAGGTGCCCTCGATGATCTGCCCGCCCTTGTTCTGCGGCTCTTCGTATTGGAACGCGCCCGTTCCGCCGGATGGAGTCGTTGCGGGGGTGCTGCCACCCGATGGAGCCTCGGTGGCGGCCGGCGTCGCGCCGCCCCCGGCGGGCTGCGTGGTCTGCGGTGCGGTAGTGGCCTCCTCTTCGCCGCCACCACCACAGGCAGCCAGGAGCCCTCCAACGACCGGCATGCTCACACCGAGCACGGCCGCCCGGCGCAGCAACGCACGCCGGCTGAGACCCGCCTGGAGCGCCTCGTCCACGGAGAAACGCTGCGGGGAATTGGTGTCCATGAGATCTCCTCCTCTACACTGCCCAACCCTGCCACGAGGCGTCGCGTCCCCCACGCGATCCCCCTTGGCCCACTACGCCGTGGGAAGGTTCGGGCACGTGTCTGTCCACCAGATCCACGGGAAAGATGAATTACGCTACCAGAGCGCTCCGCGCTACCCTCCCCGAACGGTAGCTGTTGCTGTCGCGCTCACCACGTGAACCCCTCACCAGATTGCGGCGCACAGAGAACCGCGTCCGGTGAGATCCTCGCGCAGCCGGACCTCCTTTCCACGGGCACCCCCGCCACTGGGCGCCGGGCCACATGGCGCAGCCGACCGGAGCTTGCGCCGCCGATGCATCAATCACGAAGATATGGCCTCGACGATCACCAGCCTTTTCGGTGCCGATGCACGTCGGCGATGGGTAAGGCTCATTTACATCGTCGCGCTGGAGAACAAGAGCATCATCAAGAGCATCCGAAAACCGTCATTGATCTTGCCTTAGGATAGTTGCGCTCGCGTTTAGTGTCAAGTCAGTTGGCGGCGCACGCGGCAGCCGCAGCGCGCAGACGTCGCGCGGCGTCGCCAACTATGCGGTCAAGCAAATCCTGCACACTAGGGATATCGTGGATCAGGCCGGCCACTTGGCCGGCCCAGACCCATCCGCCTTCCATGTCACCGTCGATCGCCGCGCGCCGGTTCTCCGCGCCGGAGATGGCGCGGATGAGCTCGTCGCGCGCGCCGGCCTGCTCCAGCGCCAGGATGCGCTCGGCTGCGGGCCCGGCCAGCACGCGCCCGGGGGTGCCGAGCGAGCGCTCGATGATCAGGGTGTCGGTCTCGCGCGCTGCGACGAGCGCTTGCTTGTAGTTCGGGTGGGCGATGCACTCGGCGGTGGCGACGAAGCGGGTGCCCATCTCGATGCCGTCCGCGCCCATCGCCAGTGCCGCTGCCAGCCCGCGGCCGTCGCCGATGCCGCCGCTGGCCAGCACCGGGATCGACACCGACTCCAGGATCCGGGGCACCAGCACCATCGTACCGACGTCGTCCCGTCCCAGGTGGCCGCCACCTTCGTAACCGACGGCGATCACCGCCGTGCCGCCCAGTTGCTCCACCTTCTGCGCCTGGCGCACGCTGGCAACGAGCACCAGCGTCTTGACGCCGGTCCCTTCCAGGCGGCGCAGGTACGGCTCCGGGTTGCCGGCGGTGAAGCTCATGATGCGGACGTCTTCCGCAAGCGCTGCCTCGACCAGTGCCATCGAGTCGCGATGCGCGCTGATGGCGATGTTGACCGCGAATGGCCGGTCGGTCAATTTACGCACCTTGCGGATCTCGGCCCGCAGGCCGTCCGGGCCACCGGGAATCGTCGCCGCGCTGATCTGTCCTAACCCGCCGGCGTTGGACACGGCCGCGCACAGTTCGGCGAACGCCAGGTGCGCCAGCCCGCCCTGCACGATCGGATACCGGATGCCGAAGATCTCCGTCACACGTGTGCGCATGGCCTGTCCTTCCCCTCGATGGTTGGGATTTTCGGCTGTTGTCATCCCCGGTGCTGGTACGGAAGCACCATATCAGATGCCACCCCAGAGTGCTCCTCCGTGCTTGGACTTGAGAGTCGGGGCCGTTCCTCAGCCCGGCGCTCGCCTCCCGACCACATGCTGTCGCGCCCGCCCCCGAAAACGTGCTATGCTGACAGCACCGAGTGGGGAGGAGCTTTCGCGCAAGAGAGCGGGGACGACGTCGGCGGCACGGGCCGCGTCGCCCGTGCAGCCACTCCGTATCCAGCAGGGAGGGACCCCATGCGCATACGGAAGTTGGGCGTGGTCGGTGCGGGCACTATGGGCGGCGCCATCGCGGCGCTGGCCGCTTCGGCAGGCGTGCCGGTCGTCCTGCTCGACATCCCGGGCGACGACGACCGCGACGGTCCGGCCAGGCGCGGGCTGGAACGCCAGCTCGCGGCCCGCCCGGCCGCGTTCATGGATCCGGATCGGGCTCGGCTGATCGAGATCGGCAACACCGAGGACGATCTGGAGCGGCTGGCGAGCTGCGACTGGGTGGTTGAGGCGATCATCGAGCAGGTCGAGCCGAAGCGGGCGCTCTTCGCCCGTCTGGAGCAGGTCCTGCCCGAGACGACCATCGTCACCTCCAACACCTCCGGCATCCCGATGCACCAGCTCCTGGAGGGGCGAAGCGAGCGCTTCCGGCGGCGCTTCCTGGGTACCCACTTCTTCAACCCACCGCGCTACCTGCACCTGCTGGAGCTGATCCCCACGTTCGAGACGGACCCTGACGTGCTGGCGGCGATCGAGGCGTTCGGCTCCCGCGTCCTGGGGAAGGGAACGGTCCTCGCCCGCGACGTCCCCGGCTTCATCGGCAACCGACTTGGGGTCTACGGCCTGCTCGAGGCGATCCGCCTGATGGAGCGGTTCGACCTCACTATCGACGAGGTGGACGCCCTGACCGGGCCGCTGATCGGCCGCCCCCGCTCGGCCACGTTCCGTACTGCCGACCTCTCGGGCCTCGACGTGCTGCGCCACGTCGCGCACGAGCTGAGCGAGGCGACCGGCGAGGATTTCTCGCTGCCCGGCTGGGTCGAGGCGCTGGTCGAGCAGGGCCGGCTCGGGGAGAAGACCGGCATCGGCTTTTACCGGCGCGAGGGTCGCGACATCTTCACCCTCGATTGGAAGACCGGGGAGTATCACCCACGGGCGGAGTTCCGCCTGCCGGAGATCGGGCAGATCAAGGACCTGCCGCTGCCGGAGCGGCTGCGCGGCGTGCTGGCCTTGCCCGGCAAGTACGGCGACTTCATGCGCACGCTCTTCTTCACCACGGCCCATTACACCCTGGAGCGCGCTCCCGAGATCGCCTACGACCTGGTCGCGGTCGACCGGGCGCTGGAGTGGGGCTTCGGCTGGGATGCCGGGCCGTTCCGCCAGTTGGACATGATCGGCTCCGACGTGCTGCGGGCCGGCTTCGCCGAGCTCGGGTTATCCGAGCCGGATCTGCTGCAAAAGGCCGGCGAGCGCGGCTTCTACACCCGTGAGGACGGCACCGTCCGCTACCTCGACTTCTCCGGCACCTACCAGACGGTGCCGGGCATCCCGGGTACGATCGCGCTGAGCGGGTTGAAGGAAGCCGGGAAGGTTCTGAAGTCCTCGAAGGACGCCTCGCTGATCGACCTGGGCGACGGCGTGGTGCTGCTCGAGTTCCACACCAAGATGAACGCCATCGGCGAGGGCGTCCTGCGGATGCTGAGTGCCGGGATGAAGCTGATCGAGCAGGACGGCTACGCCGGGCTGGTGATTGGCAACGAGGATCCCCGCGCCTTCTCCGCCGGGGCCAACCTCGGGCTGATCCTGATGCTGGCCCAGGAGGGCGGCTGGGACGAGCTGGAGCTCGCCGTGCGCCAGTTCCAGCGGGCGACGATGGGGCTGCGCGCGGCACCGTTCCCGGTGGTGGTGGCGGCCCACGGGCTGACGCTCGGCGGCGGGGCCGAGTTCCTGCTCCACGCCGACCATGTCCAGGCCGCGGCCGAGCTGTACACCGGGCTCGTCGAGGTCGGCGTGGGCCTGATCCCGGCCGGGGGTGGCACCAAGGAGCTGCTCTTCCGCTTCACGCGGGAGCTGGCTCCGTACGTCGAGGCGGACCCGTTCGAGGCGGTGCGCCGCGCGTTCATGCTGATCGGCATGGCGCAGACGAGCACCAGCGCGCTGGACGCGCGCCGCATGGGCTTCCTCCGTCCGGGCGACCGGATCACGATGAACCGCGACCGGCTGATCGCCGACGCCAAGGCCGCGGTGCTGGCGCTCGCGCCCGACTACGTTCCGCCCGTGCCGGGCACGATCCGCGCACTCGGCCGGGAGGGGCTGGGGAACCTCCGCTACGCCGTCTGGTCGATGCGTGAGGCCGGGCAGATCAGCGACCACGATGTCGAGATCGGCAACGCCCTGGCCTACGTCCTCTGCGGTGGCGACGGGCCGCCGCGGGAGGTGACCGAACAGGACATCCTGGATCTCGAACGCGAAGCGTTCCTGAAGCTCCTGGGGACGCGCAAGACCCAGGAGCGCATCGCCCACACGCTGAAGACCGGCAAGCCGCTGCGCAACTGACGCCGCCCGCGTGCGGGCGCCAGCGCGCGTGTCGACCACATCAAGGAGGAATCATGCGCGAGGCAGTCATCGTCAGCGCGGTGCGCAGCCCCATTGGCCGGGGCAAGGCGGACGGGTCGCTCGCCACGGTGCACCCGGTGGACCTGTCGGCGACCGTGATGCGGGCCGCCGTCGAGCGGGCCGGGGTCGACCCGGCCATCATCGACGACGTGCTCTGGGGCTGCGCGATGCCCGAAGCGTCGCAGGGTCTCAACGTCGCTCGGAACGCCCTGCTGCGGGCCGGCTTCCCGGTCGACGTGCCGGGGGCCACCATCAACCGCTTCTGCTCCTCCGGGCTCCAGACGATCGCCATGGGGGCGCAGGCCATCATGACCGGGATGGCCGACGTGGTGCTGGCCGGCGGCGTGGAGATGATGAGCCAGGTGCCGATGTCCGGCTACCACACCCGCATCCATCCCGAGCTGTACGAGGCCTACATCGGCATGGGCTTCACCGCGGAGCGGGTCGCCGCCCGCTGGGGCATCAGCCGGGAGGCGCAGGACGAATGGGCACTGCGCAGCCACCGGCGCGCCGCCGCGGCCTGGGAGGCCGGCTGCTTCGCCGAGGAGATCGTGCCGATCCCGGTCGAGCGCTACCACTGGAACGGCCGCAAGAAGACGGTCGAAACCAGCGAGTTCAGCCGCGACGAGACGGTGCGCCCAGACACCTCGCTGGAGAAGCTGGCCAAGCTCCGCCCCGCTTTCAAAGTGGATGGGACCGTCACCGCCGGGAACGCCAGCCCGTACTCGGACGGCTCGGCCGCGGTGCTCCTTATGGCACGCGAGCGGGCCGAGGAGCTGGGCATCCCGCCACTGGCGCGCTTCATCACCTTCGCCCTCGCCGGCGTCGACCCCGACATCATGGGCGTGGCGCCGGCCAAGGCGATCCCGAAGGTGCTGGCGCGGGCCGGGATGCGCCTCGATGACGTCCAGTTGATCGAGTTCAACGAGGCATTTGCGGCGCAGGTGCTGGCGGTCATCAAGGAGGTGGAGCTGTCCACCGAGATCGTGAATGTCAACGGCGGGGCGATCGCCCTCGGGCACCCGCTGGGCGCGACCGGCGCCAAGCTGACGACCAGCCTGATCCACGAACTGCGCCGCCGCGGCGGCGGCATCGGCATGGTGACCATGTGCATCGGCGGCGGTATGGGCGCCGCCGGTCTGTTTGAGGTGTATGGGTAGTGCGTCAAACGCCATGCGTCATCCGTCACCCGTCATCCGTGATGCTCCCCTCTCCCCTCGTGGGAGAAGGGCCGGGGGTGAGGGGGACGCATGACGCATGACGTATGACGAAGGAGCACGGTCATGGCAGAGAACACGGCACTGTGGCGGCGTG